>JAKAMS010000216.1 GCA_021812745.1 Bacteroidota bacterium
TCTTTTTTCACGCTTCCCAGAATTTCTACTTTGTCTCCTTGCTTCGGCAAAGCGCCGTCATAAGCAATAGGCATCGTAGCATCGCCGTCTTCACATGACAAAGTGAAGATTTTATTTTTAGCTATTACTTTATTTACATTCCCAATTATTTTTATATTTCCGCTGTACGCACCTGGATTTTCTGCAATTTTGTCTACATCCACTAATTGGACATTTGATGACGATGTTTGTTCATCTATCTTCGCTCCGTCATTTTTATTAGAGCATCCGGTTACAGCAATTGACACTGCCAGAATCGCCGAAAGCAAGAAAGTAATAAACAAAAAGCTTTTCTCTTTTTTCATAGTACCGCTTCCTAAATTTTCTTTTTAGTTCTTTATACTGATTTCAAAAGTTTCTTCAAAGAAATGAACATCATCTTTCAATATGCTGGCTAATTCTTTACTGTTTAGCGAGTAGTAAACCATCTTACCGTCATTGCGGTATTTTAAGAGTTTATGTTCATAAAGATATTTAAGCTGATGAGATGTTGCCGGAATACTCAATTCAAGGACATTTGCAATATCGCAAACGCAAAGCTCGCCTTTAGCAAGAGCAAAGATAATTTTCAAGCGCGTAATGTTTCCCAGCGCTGCATAAAGAGAAACTAGTTCTTCAAATTCTTTTTCTGCTGGCAGAGATTTTTTTACTTCATTCACTTTGTTAGCGTTGAAGCAGATTACTTTACACGTTTCCCCATTTGAATTTGATTTGTGAAGTTTTGTTTTCTTAGTTAGATAAACATCTGGCATATAACTTTATCCATATTGTCATTTTCGCATTTGCGAAAATATGCACCCCTAACTAATATGTCAAGCCATATAATTATGTGAAATCAAAATAGTATCTAAAATAAATTCCCTTATATGATTTTGTTTACAAACCCTATTTTTTCATTTTTGCACCGTCATTCTTATTTATGGCAAATGATAAATACAAGCAATAAATAATCTCATATCTAATTTTATATAAAGCAAAAGAGTTAAAACTTCACCACATTGCTGGCAATAAAAAAGCTTTATATTAACTGCTGATATTATAAACCCGAAATGAATACTAAAATCCAAAATAATTTTTCCCAAAAAATAGTGGTTCTATCGCTTGTTGTGTCATTTACTCTTTTTGGCATGCAGAAAAGTAAGAATATATTTCATTCCCGCATGTCCGTTAAGCAGGCTCAAGATAATGTTAGCCCTCAACCGGATTTATGCTGCAAAAATTGCAGCGATGAAAACTGTAGCTGTTGTACACACCATAAAGAAAATAAAACCAACAATTCAAAAGACTGCGGCTGCCAGGTATCAAAAGATATGACTGATAAGCCTTTGTCGGTTCCCGAAAATATAAAGCTGCCGGTTTATTATTCATTTCATACTACCATTTCTCTCCCCGCAAATCCGCAATTAAAGAGTTTATATTTACTAAATTTTAAATCTTCAATAGAACATAGCACAGATTTAAAAGTGATACGCTCTACAGTCCTTCTCATTTGAGAATTTTTAGACTTTAATTTTTTCTCCATTAGAAATAAATACAGTTAAAAATTTATCAAATCATTTAAAGGATATTAAGATGTTGAATTTTATGAAATCCCGCACAGCGGGGAAATTAAAATTTTTAGTTACAATAATTTTATTTGCCTCCACACTTGGCTTTAGCCAGGGCTGGATGCACAGCGGCAATTTTAATCCCGATTCTCTAAAACCAATTTCTGTTTCTGGGAAAATTATAGCCGATTCTTCTATGATGAACGGAATGTATTACCTCGATATAAACAGCGATAACTCTCCCGATTATATGTTGAACCTCGGTCCGGTTTGGTATAAACCAGATTCCAGTTCTACTCTAAGACCAAAGCTTGGAGATAATGTAACTATTTCCGGCGGTCTTTATAATGGGATGTTCTCCATTCCTATGATTGTTGTCGACTCTATCAACGGTAACTTTTGGCGTTCCGGCTTCGATTCATTTTGGAATAATATGGGAACACATTCTATGATGGGCGGAATGAATAACAACATGATGAATTATTCTTTCGGCTTCGACCACGATTCGCTTCATTCAGTTTCTTTAACCGGCACGGTAATGATTGATACTACTTTTATGTACTATCATTATTATCTTGATGTAAACGGCGATGGAACTCCAGATTACTTTTTGAATTTCGGACCGCCGTGGTATCAACCAAATACAAACACCTCGCTTCCAACAAACGGACAAACAATTTCAATCAAAGGCGGAAAGCTGTCAACCGGGTTTATGCAGATGGTAATTGTCTATCAGCTAAACGGCGCTGCTTGGATGGACTCAACCCAAGTTGGAAATCATTTTGGCGGAGGCTGGATTCACAGCGATATGATGCAAGCGCAAAAATTTAATGACCCTTTCGATTCAACAGACTGGATGAATATAAATCCGGGATGGCATCAAAGCGGAATGATGGGCGGCGGCATGATGCCCGATTCTTTGTACTGCCAAATATTAGCAGCCTTCCCGCAAGATTTTCCCGGTATGTCCGGGCAAAGCGCATTCGCGGGCTATGAAATTGGAATCTTCAATCCCAAAGGAACCAACAACATGATGCAGTCCGGTCAAATGGGCGGACAGATGAGTTTTAATTCCCAAACAAACTTTCAGCTTCACTTTAATAACATGCAAACTGCTGGCTTTAACGTTAATGTAAATAATCTTAAATTAAAATACTGGAACAACCAGAACAACACCTGGGTAACCGCTTCAAACGCTGTTGTTAATACTTCAACTAACACAGTCACATTTTCTCAAAGTCAGGTTAGCAGTTATGTTATTCTTACCGCTGACAAAGTAACAACCGGTATAACTGATTATAAAAATTCTATACCGGATAATTTCAGCCTCCGGCAAAATTATCCTAATCCATTTAACCCAAGTACTACTATTGAATTTACAATTAATGAAAATTTAAATGTAACATTATCTATATACAATATTCTTGGGCAAAAAGTAGCAGCACTGATAAATCAGCCAATGAGCGCTGGTGCTCATAGTGTTCTATTCAATGCGAATAATTTATCATCCGGTATTTATTTTTATAAACTGACTGCCGGCGAAAACAGCAAAGTAATGAAGATGGAATTGCTGAAGTAAAATAATCGGCAAAATAAAAATGAATCAAAAAAGCCTGCCTCGTTTTACTGCAACGGGCAGGCTAACTATATTAACTAATTTTCTTGCTCTTCCCCTAAACTTCATTTATCTTTGTTAAGAATATTTAACATATGTTAAATTTATTTAACAATTAATTTTTTATGATACTTCATAATATCTTTAACGAAATATTTTCATCCCCGTCCAACATAGCCGTTCTGCGTGAAATATCAAAAGTGCAAACCGGCTTATCCGGAAGAGAAATTGCCAAGCTGGTTGGCATTAGCCCTCCTACGTGTCTAAGCATATTAACGCAGTTGGAAAACCTATCTATAGTTAAAAGACAACGCGGAGGTAGAGACCACCTCTTTACCCTTAATAGAGAACACATCATTGTAAAAGAAATTATTCTTAACCTGCTTTCCTTCGAGGATAAATTATTAAATATTCTTACGCAGGACATTAAAAAAAATTTCGGTAAATATTGCAAAAGTATTTTCCTTTTCGGAAGTGTAGCGCGTAAAGAAGAAAAAGTTGAAAGCGATCTCGATATATGCTTTCTCATAAATTCAATTAAATCTAAAAAACCGCTTAGGGACTTAATCGCCCAAAAACATTCTTATTTTAAAGTAAAATACGGTGTTAATATATCACCGTTCTTTTTAACTGAAAAGGAATTTATATCCAGAGCTAAGCACAGGAAGCCGCCGGTACCGGATATTATTAACGAATCGGTACTCATTTATGGCAAATCGTGGGAGTCAATTTTAAATGGTTAGGAAAAGTATTCGAGTCTCTGTTGATCGTTCTCAGTCTGTCAATTATAAAATCGTCGCCGAAAACTTTTACAAAGGTGCCAAATTAGCTTCCGACCATGACTATTTTAATGCTGCCGGTGTATTAATTGTGCATGCTGCTATTGCCTATGCTGATGCACTTACAATAAAATATATTGGTGCTAAAAGCAAAGGTGAAGACCACCATGAAGTAATTTCTTTGTTGGAAGAAGTATTCCCATTAAATGATGACAGAAAAAAATCACTTAATCATCTCAATGCTATAATTGAACATAAAAATGCTGTCTCATATAGCGGTGATGTTTATGATAAAAAAGATATAGACCAACTTTGGAAGCACTTGGAAAGATTTAAATCTTGGACAATTCCTTTGCTGAAATAAAAATTTTATCTATCTTGCTATTAAGTATAATATACTGACTTATTCGTAATTTTTAATCTTGTAAATATTCTAGCATTTTATAATCTCCACCCAATCCCTTTTATTTATTCTTCCTTTCTAAATTTTACAGTGTTTCTAAAATTCCTTTCTTATTTCTTTTCTCTCAAAAAAATTATCATGCAAACACTACATAAAAACATGCCCGTCCTTTGGCGGATATTTTCCTCCGGAGCACAGTTTATCAAACTGTGCATCTCCGACAACAAAGGCAACCCAAGCTCCACAAGAATCGCCATGCTAATAATTGTTCTTTGGTTCATCGCAGACTGGCTAATGGAATTCCACTCAAAAGGAATTTACACGCTAACCTGGGAGAAGCTCACGCTTCTCACATCAGCCTTTGGCTTAAAAGCAGTTCAAAAATTCCCCGAATCTAACTTGTAGGAATTTGATTTATCAAATTCCTTCCCTTTGTTCTGGTTATAGCGTTTTTTCTATTTGTCCTAACTGTCCTATTCTTCCTATCCTTTTCTAATTCCCTTTCCTAAATCTACAGTGCACCACTCAATCACTTTTCTTTTTTTTACATTCAAAAATATTTTGCAACAAATGACCAATGACTTCATTACATCCTTCAACAAAGCCCTATCCAACGAAGGCTTCATCAGCACCAACGCTGCCGATAAAGGCGGTTTCACATACAAAGGAATTTCCCGTGTAAAGCACCCGTCTTGGTCCGGATGGAAAAT
>JAKAMS010000004.1 GCA_021812745.1 Bacteroidota bacterium
ATGCTTTGACCTCGGTAAGTTTCTTATCAAATTCATCCATTGCAAAGTCCATCATTTTATTCTTTGAAAAATCTTTCAAGAAATCTTTTTTGTACTTAATCACATAAACAACAGCCGAAACAATAACGGTGAATAATACTACTGAAGTTATAAAGCATCCTTTTTTCATCTACAAAATTCAGTTTGTGATTTTTTCGACAAGCACTTTATTGATTCGATTGTTAACTACTTCTTTCACAGTAAATTTATAGTTATTGTTAATGAAATGAAAACCTTGTTGTGGAATGCTGCCAGCATGGTTAAAAATAAATCCTCCTACAGTATCGTAATCATCGTTCTCAGATGAGTAATCTTGATCAAGGAGCTCATTCAATTCATCAATTGAAACCTTGCCAAGAATAAGATAACTGTTATCACTCAATTTAGAAATTTCATTTTCTTCTTTGTCATATTCATCACGAATTTCGCCAACAACTTCTTCAAGAATATCTTCGAGAGAAATTAACCCTGCTGTTCCGCCGTATTCATCAACAACAATTCCAAGATGCATATTCCTTTCTTGAAATTCATGGAGGAGTTCGTTAATCAGTTTTGTCTCCGGCACAAATAAAGCTTCTCGGGCTATACTTCTGAACGAAAGTGTTTTTCTTGATTCGGGATTTTTCAAATACGGCAGAATATCTTTAGCGTAGATTATACCAATAATTTTATCCAAACTATTTTCATAGAGTGGAATTCTACTGTGTCCAGACTCATTAATAATATTCATCAATTCATCAAAACTTTCATTTACAGAGACAGCTGTAATATCAACTCGCGGAGTCATAATTTCACGCGCTGTTACAGTTCTAAAAGAAACAATTCCATGAATTAATTCATGTTCACCTTCTTCGATGGTCCCTTTTTCAATACTTAAATCAGCAAGATCGGTTATTTCAGTTCCCTGAAGGACCGATTTAGATTTATCAAAATTAAAACGCGATGTTGCGAAGACTAAAAGGTCTGTCAATATTTTTGAGACCGGATAGAATATTATGCTGATCCAATAGAGCGGTATGGCAACCAATTTTGCAAACTGAAGCGGGTATTTCTGTGCCCAAAGTTTAGGTGTGGTTTCACCGAAAAGTAAAATTAATATTGTGAGTAAAATAATCTGTACAAGAAGTGCAATCTCATCCGGAATCTTAAACGTAGAAGCAACTTGCAACGCAATAACTACTGCGATAATTGAGGCAGCAACGTTCACCACAGTGTTCCCCAAAAGAATTGTAACGAGCAATCTTTTGGGATGTTCTAAAAGTAATTGAATATATCCGCCAATTATTCGATGCTCTTTTTTAAACTCTTTTATTTTCTTTTTATTAAAAGAAAAAAGAGCTACCTCTGAACCGGAAAAAAAAGCAGAAAATAAAAAGCAGATAAGTAAAAGCAGAATTTTAGAATATAAACTATAGTCCAACTAATATTTTATCCTACTTTGTTCAACATTCAGATTAAAATGGAAGATCGTCATCTTGTCCGGAGGAAGAAGTGTCCGTATCTGCTTGAGCTGAAAAACTGCCAGTTCTTTCAGTGTTATTATATTCCCCGCCCTCTCTGCCTTCAAGAGGAATAAGTTTTTCTGAAATTATTTCTGTAACGTAACGTTTTACACCTTCTTTATCGGTATAATCTCTTTTTTGAATACGGCCTTCAACATAAAACTTTTTCCCTTTTTTAAGAGATTCTTTGTAGAAATCGGGAATGTTAAAAGAAACTATATTGTGCCATGTTGTTTCGTTTACCCAATTGCCGTCTTTACCTTTATAGCTGTTTGATGTTGCAATTGAGAAAGATGTGACAGACAAATTATTTGTAGTGAAGCGTGTTTCAGCATCATTTCCAAGATTACCTATCAGCATCACTTTGTTTAATGAAAATGCCAAATTATTCACCTTTGTTTGTTAGAGATGTTTCCTATTCTAAATTTATCATTATTAGTTGAAATTACAAAAAACGAATAATGACGCGAATAAATTAATTATCAAATGATGATTCTGCAATTAGAAATCAATATCTAAGGGCAGTCTTTGTCAATTTTTAGAATGTTAGAATATTAGAATGCTACTCAAGAGTGATTATGAATGCATCCTTAAATGAAGGGATTTGCCAAATACTATTTCTAACTTTTTCAGCTTCTTCACGTGTTGCAAATGGCTGCAAGCGAACAACAAATCTTTTATCATTATCACGTAAGGTAATCGTCATCACATAATCAATCTTGGCTTGATTTTCTGCTACGAAAGCTTGAGCGCGATCTTGGGAAGTAAAAACACCAACTTGAACATAAAATTTTTTAACTGTTTGTACAGCTTCTTTATTTTCTGGCAGTTTATTTTCTACTTTTTCCGGTTCTACATTTTTGGGCTCAACTTGCTTAGGAATTTCTACTTTAGTTGTATCGTGTTTGTTCGCATCATCAAAAAGATATACTTCCGGTTCTTTTTTAGGTTGCTGTTGTGTAGTTTCTTCTGAAGCAGAGCAAGCTATAAGAAGTGCAGTAAAAAAGATCAAAAAGTAATTAATTGGTCTCACAAGCATATCCGTATAAAATTAGCAAAGGGATGGCTTACCATCCCTTTGCAATAAAATGATTTTTTTAGAGACTATATGAAAAGTTAAGACCGAATAACTGTGCAGAACTGCTGTATGTACCATTAAATCCAAATTTTGAATTTTCGATGTCACGGTCAGCAAACATTAAATACATATAAGAAACATCAATTCCTAAATGATCTGTTAACTTTCCGCCGAAGCCGATATTAACACCAATTCTATTTGCATCCGGTAAAGTTGGATCAACATATTGGTCAGGAATTGGGTTCTTATCAAATAGTAAACCGCCTCTTAAAGCAAAGTTGTCTGTAGGTTTATATTCAAAACCCCAGCGTACGATAAATGAATTTTCATAATTTCTATCAACTGAACTGGTATAAGAACCAGTGAAAGTTGGGCTTGCAGGATTATAGTTTGCAAAAGTAACAGCTAGTTTATCATAACTTGACCAACCTACATATTGAAAATCAAATGTTGTTGTGAAGTTATCGCTCGGCATATAAGCAAGACCGAAAGTTAAATTTTGTGGTGTTGTTAATGGAGCTTTTATATCACCATTTGGCCAAGGTACTGTAACAGGCACTTTGTAAACAGGATGAACGAAGGTAAAACTAGCCGGATTACTTGATGCTGTTCCGGAGAAATTAAATGTCATTTCACTTCTATAGCTTAAACCAAGTTGTAATTGTTCTGAAGCTTTATAGAGAATACCGGCTGTAAAACCAATTGCAACATCAGAGGTTCCGTCCATAGTTGTTAAAAATTCTGGACCTAGAGGATTAACAGCATTAGGACTTTTTTTAGAAATTTTAACTGTTCCAACTGCAATTGCCGGTCCGGCACTTACAGATAAATTTTCTAATAACTTATAAGCTACAACCGGAGTGAAAAAATAAGTTTGAACTTCGGTTTCAACTGCTAAACTACGACCAACCCAGTTTTGATCCCATTTTGTTCCAAGTCCGTATTGATTATTAATACCAAGACCAACAGCTAATTTATCACCGATTTGCTGTGTTACATAAAAATTTATTGGATTAAATACCTGGCTGTTCATATCGGTCAGTGTTTTTAGCGGTGCTGGAGCTGTATAAGATGAAGTAGGAATAATCAATGTTACGCCGGCTAAAAACTGTGTTCCTTTTAATTGAGTAATACCAGCCGGATTAAAATAAATTGCTGATGGATCGTTTGCTAAACCTGTAAATGCACCAGCCATTGCCATTGCACGGGCACCATGCTCATTCAATTGAAAACCGCTTCCATAGGCGCTGTTAACAAATAACCCACAGATGATAATTAGAGTAAATAATTTCTTCACACAACCTCCTCTTGTTTTTGAAATTTCGTGGAAAATATAAGTAATTGTATTTGAAAAGCAAATAAGTTTTCTTATTCAATTGTGAGAATAATTGAGTCCTTCTCTACAGACTGTCCCTCCTTATAAAATATTTTTTTCAAGATTCCACTTGCTGGAGAACGTAATTCATTCTCCATTTTCATAGCTTCTAAAATCAAGATTGGCTCACCTAATTTTACCTCTTCGCCAACTTTCTTTTTTAATTTTAATATGAGCCCCGGCATCGGAGCTTTAACGTCAGAATGATGTTTTAATTTACTATGGCTTTTCTGAAGTTCATTTGCAGTTTCTTGAAGTTGAGTCCTGACCGTTGCATCGAAATAACAAGCATCAATTACAATTCCAAATCTGTCTTTACTCAGTTTATCCGATGTAATTTCAAAAACGCTATTGTCAATTCTAATCACAAAAGAACTGTTTGTGATTTGAGAAACTTCCGCTTTAATTTCACGGCTGCCAACACGCACTTTACCATCGCTCAGAATTTTAACTATATGCTTATGATTATTAATTGTAACAATAAATTCATTCATATAACTGAGATCGCCATGAATTGTTTTCTGAAATATTATTATTTGAAAGTGTGTTCTGAAATTCTTTCTGCTTAAGAAGCGCCCCTAGAATTGCAGCAATTTCTTCATAGTCATTTGATGATTCATCTTTCCACTTATCCGGGACAAGAGGCATAAATTCATTATCAAGAAAATTAATATCGAACGTTCCATCAAGAAATGTTTTTTGTTTTAGAACCCAGTTGAAAACCGGAATATTAGTTATTACACCGCTGATTTGATATTCACCAAGGGCTCGTTTCATTCTTGCCAATGCTTCTTCCCTATCAATTCCCCATGCAATTACTTTTGAAAGCATCGGATCGTAGTAAATCGGCACTTCACTTAGAACATCTATTCCTCGGTCTATTCTAATCCCCGGACCGGAAGTAAGACGGTGATGAACAATCTTTCCGGTAGAAGGAGCGAAATTATTATCAACATCTTCGGCATAAATTCTACACTCTATTGCATGTCCGTGAATTTTTAAGTCATCTTGCTTTAGAGTAATCTTTTCTCCGTTAGCAATTTTAATTTGTTGTTTTACTAAATCAACGCCGGTTATCATTTCAGTAACGGGATGTTCCACTTGAAGCCGTGTATTCATTTCAAGAAAGTAAAACTTTTTATTCTTATCCATCAAAAATTCTATAGTTCCGGCGTTGTAATAATTGCATGCCCTAGCGGCATTTACTGCGGCTTGAGTGATATTTATCCTAGTTGTTTCATCAACTGCAATCGAAGGCGCTTCTTCTATAACTTTTTGATGACGGCGTTGAACCGAACATTCACGTTCGAATAAATGAATATAATTACCAAACTTATCAGCTAATATTTGCACTTCAATATGTTTCGGATGTTCAATAAATTTTTCGATGTAAACATCATCATTGCCAAACGCTTTGAGTGATTCATTCTTTGCACGGTTATACGATTCTTCAAAATCTTCTTCACGGTCAATCTTACGCATTCCTTTACCGCCGCCGCCGGCTGCTGCTTTCAGCATTACAGGATAGCCAATTTCTGACGATACTTTTTTTCCCTCTTCAATATTCTTTATCGGTTCAGTTGTTCCGGGAACAATTGGAACGTTATTAAGTTTCATCAATCTTCTTGCGGAAGTTTTTTCTCCCATCAACTCCACAGATTTTGAGGACGGTCCAATAAAAATAATACCGGATTCTTCAACCATGCGTATAAATTCCGGATTTTCAGAAACAAACCCATACCCCGGATGAATAGCATCAGCGCCTATCTCTTTTGCGAGTTTAATAATTTTTTCTTTGTTTAGGTAAGATTCATTAGCAGGAGAAGGACCGATGAGATACGCTTCATCTGCTCTTCGAACATGAAGCGCATTTTTGTCTGCTTCAGAATAAATTGCCACTGAAGTAATTCCCAATTCCCGGCATGCCTTAATGATTCTGTGAGCAATTTCTCCGCGGTTAGCTATTAATATTTTTTTTATCATTAGCCCTACTTGAGTTCTACGATGGTAATTCCTTCTCCACCGTATTCGATATTTGCAAAATAGTAATTTTTTACCGAACCATTGTTTCTTAGTAAACCATTCACAAGTTGTTTAAGAGCGCCGGTGCCTTTACCATGTAAAATTTCAACTCTGTCTACGCCAGCCATATAAGCACTGTCAATAAATTTTATTATTTCAAACTCGGCTTCGTCAGCACGTTTGCCGCGTAAATCCAACCTATAGCTGATTTCATTTTGATCAACAGTAAAAGATTTTGAAGCCGGTTTTTCCACTTCTGATTTCTTTGACGGAATCAGGTCGGAATATTTTGTTCTCATTTTTATTGAACCGACACTCAACACCGCTTTATTTTTCTGTTGATCTATTTCTTCGATAACTCCGACAGAATCCGTCTCTTTTATTTTTACGTAATCACCAACTTTTAATTCGATCTTATCGGGAACAGTTTTTTTCTCTTTCTTAAATACAATCTGGCTTTCTTTTTTTATCTCTTCAATTTTCTTTTTCTCTTCTTTGACAACCAACTTATCTGCTTGAGACTCCCGGATATTTTTTATAGCTGTTTCAATTTTTTTATTTACCTCGCTAAGATATGTTTCTGCTTTCTCTTTTGTATTCGCAAGAATTTCCTTCTTCTGGTTTTCCAGTTGTTCAATCTTTCCTTGATAAAGATTTGTCAATCCCTTAAGCCGGGAATTTTCTCGTTCAAGCTTATTGAGCTGTTCTTTTAACTGTTGAGATTTCTTTTCTAGCGAAACAAGGAAATCCTCAATTTTTGTTTTATCAGTATCCAGATATTCCTTAGCGAGAGTTATAAAATTTTCATCGAAACCAATTCTATTTGCTACTTCAAATGCATAACTAGAACCCGGTGTACCTTGATTGAATTTATATGTCGGCTGGAGATGCTCTGTATCAAATTCCATAGATGCATTCTGAAATTTCTCGAGTTGATTTGCAATGAGTTTTAAACTGCCGTGGTGCGTTGTTGCAAGAACTTTTGCGCCTTTATCTCTTAGTGTAATAAGCATGCCGGAAGCTATAGCCGCACCCTCCGCCGGATCTGTTCCAGTTCCAATTTCATCAAGAACCACTAAAGTTTTTTCATCTGCTTCTTCAATAATGTATTTTATATTTTTTAGATGCGAACTGAATGTACTCAAATCATCTTCAATAGACTGCGCATCGCCAATATCAGCCAATACTTTTTCGAATATGAGAAAATTCGAATCCGGATGAGCCGGGATTGGAATTCCAGCTTGAGCAAGAATCACCAGCAACCCGGTAGTTTTCAATGTAACAGTTTTTCCGCCAGCGTTAGGTCCGGTGATAAGAACAATATTTACATTATCCATTTCTAAATCCATTGGTACAGTCTTAGAGTAGCCAATTCGTTTAATTAGCAATGGATGGCGCGCATCAATTAATTTAAAAGGTTTTGCCAAATCAAAAGCCGGATGCGAACCAATTATTTCTATAGAATATTTTGCTCTCGCGAAGATTGAATCAATTTCTCCTATTGCGTAGAGAGAGTTTTTCAATTCCGAATTTACTAAACCGATTCGTTCGGTCAGCCCTTTAAGAATTTTTTCTATCTCCCGTTTCTCGGCAAAACCGAGTGAAAGAATTTCGTTATTAAGTTCAAGAGTCTCTTCCGGCTCAATATAGACAGTCTGCCCGGTAGATGATTCGGAATGTACGAATCCTCTTACATGGCGTTTATGTTCTGCTTTGACGGGAAGAACTATTCGTCCGTCACGCTGAGTTATATATTCTTCTTGAACCAGATAAGAATCGCTTAACTGCTTCAAGAGTTTTTGTACCTGCTTTCTGAGTGAAGTTTCCTTTTCTCGAATCTCAATTCTTATTTCACGTAGTCTTGGACTTGCGTCGTCGCGGATCTCGCCATTGTCAGTAAAAACTCTTCCAATGAAGTGTTCAAAAACTTTATCAACAAAGAGTCTTTCGGTCAACTCATGCAGAAATGTTTGCCCGCCATCTTTTGGTTTCATAAATTGAAAAAGTTTACGGGATATTTCAGCAAGTTTTAGAATATCAGTAATTTGTTTCGCTTGCAGAACTGTTCCTTCAATTCGGCTGCGCGAAATAACCTCGCTTAAATCCGGCAAGTATTCTATAGGCGGAATGTCGTTTTTAATTAGAATTTCTTTTGCTTCGTTAACCCGCATGCAGTTTTGCTTGATCAGATAAATATCATTCAGAGGCAGTAAGGCATGAACGGCATTCTTACCATTTTCAGTTATGCAATATTTAGCAATTAAGTCAATTACTTTTTTGTATTCTAATTTTTCAAGTATCTCTTGAGTAATCATTTCTTTTTAATCTGAAGTGTGTCTATTTGTGAAGTTGAGTCGGAATCTTTCTTCTCGATATATTTTATTAAATAATCTGAAGCTTTAGTGTCCTTTCCTAAAACAAAATCTATTGATTTGGGAATTAAACTTAGAACGAAATTGTAACTCCAAGAACCATTTCTTTGGGTACTTTTAGGAAAGCTGAAAATATTTAAGAATAGAAATACAGCACTAAGGAAAAAAGTTATCTGAACTGCGCCAATAATGCCGCCAAGAAATTGATTAAGAAACCGGTTTACTTTATCAAATGGATGCACCACCCGTTTAACTAATGAAGCAATTAATATTACAATCAAAAAAATTGCTATACCTGCAATAACACTTGCTAGGTATTCATCATTGTTAAAAAGCGGCGTTAATATTTTTCCCACTTTGTTAGAAAATTGAAATGCGAGAAAGACTCCAAGGACAAGACCAATTAAACCAATTATCTTTCTTACTAATCCGTCTTTGAAACCAAGAAGAAAGCCGATAATTACTACTATAAAAATTATGTAATCGAGATAATTCAATTACCGCTCAGAACTTTTTCAACAATTTCCTTCACAACTTTTCCATCTGCTTTCCCCTTTAAGGATTTTGCCGCAACGGGCATCAATTTGGGAAAATCTTCTTTTGTCTTAGCTCCGACTTCTTCTGCAATTCTTTTGACCTCCGTCAGAATCTCGTCTATTGAGAGCTGCTTTGGCAGATACTCTTCAATGATTTTTAACTCTGCCTCCTCTTTTTCCGCTAATTCAATTCTATTGCCGTTACGGAATTGTTCAATAGATTCTTTTCGTTTTTTTGCAGCTGTGGTTAACATTCTAATTTCTTCTTCAGGTGTAAGTTCTTTGCCCGAACCGCTTTTTTCAAATTCTAAAATCAACGCGCGTATAGAACGAATTGTTTCAAGCCTTATTTTATCGCCCGCTCTCATTGCTTCTTTCAAATCTTGATTTATCTTTTCGGTTAAGTTCATAATTCCTCCAATATTAACTCTTGTTTTTACGTGGTCAAAATAACGAATTACTTTATATTTTTATTGTACTGAACCGGGTAAAGCAATAATATTTCCCGTTGTTTGTTTATAATCCTCAAATAAAGACTGAACAACAGAACAAATCTCTTTTGGGTTTACAAGTTGAGTTCTTTCTTTCACCCATTCGCGGTTCGATTCAGTATCAATGATAGACGGCGCAACAGCGTTCGCGCTAATTCCAATTGAAATACCTTCGAGTGCAAGTGTCTTAACAAGTAAATTTAATCCGTCTTTAGAAATATTGTAAGCTGCTTTATTGGCTTCCGGTTTTAGACTTGAAAGAGCACTCGTAAAACAAATTGATCCGCCATTTGTGCTTTCTACCAATTTTGTAAAATGCTTGGCAACCAAGAATGATGTATATAGGTTTATGTTAAGCATGTTCAAAAAATCTGCATAGCTTGTATCAGAAATTGACTTTCCACCTGTAAATCCGCCAATTGTACTAAACAGATAATAAGCAGCGTTTCTATTTTTTTTAATTTTTGAAAACGCTTCAATAACATTATCTTCTTTAGTAAAATCACCTGCGCTAATAGCAATAACATTATTTTTTTCACTTACTACTTCAAACGCGCGCCTGGCAAAGAGATAGAAATAATCATAATCTTGGTTTAAGAAATATTCTACGGCAACTTTTCCAAGATCTCCGGTAGACCCAAACAATAAAAATATTTTTTCAGATTTCATTTTTTGTTCTTAAAAATAAATTTAGCTCCAACCGGAAAATGATCGCTGAACCCGCCGATATATTTATTCCCTTCATAAGTAGGAATTGCTCCTCCCTTTCTCTTTCCTTCTTCAAATACCATGAAGGGCGGTTTAATAACTTCAAATGAATTACAATCATATTCAGATTTTTTCCCATCCAAAAATGTTGATGAGATAATTATCTGGTCTATCATATCAAACTTACCTTTATAAAGGTAAGACCCTTCATTATTTAAAAACTTTTTATAAGCGAGATTTAGAAAAATATTTTTCGATTGTTTCTTACACTCAAAATCCTTTGCGTCCAATATTTTTTCAACCGACTCATTGTTAGGTTCATCATTGAAATCGCCAAGTATAATTACATTACTGTTATGTGATGTTTGCGCTAAAGTATCTAAGCTTTTCCTCAAGACCTCAGCGGCAGTAACACGGTTAATATTCGACCTTTCCTCTCCGCCGGTTCTTGATGGCCAATGATTTACATAAATATGAATTTTTTCTTTACTCATTTTGTGAATCAAAACAACATGAAGAATATCCCGTGTAGGATTGCTATCAGGTAATTCAACATGCAGTGCGGCTAAACTATCAATGGTAAATATATTTCTATCATACAGCAAAGCAACATCAATTCCTCTACGGTCGGGTGAATCACGGTGAGCAACTATGTAATCACGGTCTCTCATATTGTAGATCAGCTTTTTAACAACATTAATGTTTTCAACTTCTTCCATTGCCAGAATATCAGGACCGCAACCGTGATTCATAAAATTGATCACTTTAGTAATGTTATTGATTTTATGATCATACCTTTCATCGTTCCACCGTTTAACTGATCCAGGTAAGAATTCATCGTCATTTTTTAATGTATCATCTGAGACATCGTAAAGATTTTCAAGATTCCAATTAGCCACGTAAAAAGAATCTTTTTTAACATTTTGACCGCTTACAGTCAATGAAATGAACAATACAAAAATGAAGACTATTCTGCGGATCATTTGTTCCTCTTGCTTTGTAGTTGTTGTGTGAATCTATTTATATTCTCTACCGAAAATATAATTAAAATAAACTAACGAGATAAGATGAGTTTGATGGAAAAATCATACAATAACAATCCGCTCCAACGCCCTAAATTTGTAATTATAGACGCAATGGCACTGGCATATAAAGGTTATTATGCTTTTATATCACGCCCGCTAACTTCATCGGCTGGTGAACCTACATCTGCAGTATTCGGATTTCTCAATCAACTTTTTAAAATCATTGAAGACACAAAACCGGATTACCTTGCTGTCGGGTTCGATTCAAAAGAAAAAACTTTTAGACATGAGCGCTATGAGAATTACAAATCATCCCGTCAGGCGATGCCGGAAGACATGATACCTCAGATCAAACGCATTCAAGAAATCATTAGAGCGTTTAATATTCCTCTTTATATTTTACCCGGTTACGAAGCCGATGATTTAATTGGTACTGCTGTGAAGGAAGCAGAACAACAAGGATTTGACTGCTATGCAATCACTCCGGATAAAGATTACATACAACTCATCTCACCAAACATTCGAGTTGTGAAGCCTGGAAAGTCTACCGATGAAATTGTGATTCTCGATGAAGAAAAGGTCCGCGAAGAAATGGGATTCGAGCCGATTCAGATGATTGACTATCTAGCTCTTGTTGGAGATTCCAGCGATGATATTCCCGGTGTTGCGGGAATTGGACCTAAGACTGCAGTGCCTCTAATTCAAAAATTCAAGTCACTGGAAAATATTTATAAAAATCTCGACCAAATTGATAAAGCCGGAATTGTAAACAAACTGACTGAGAATAAAGAGAACGCTTTCCTTTCCAAAGAACTAGCGACAATTAAAACAGATACACCATTCCACATGAATTTTGATGAAGCAAAATTTCACAATCCTGATTTGGAAAAATTATTCAAAATTTTTGCTGAGCTTGAATTCAAATCTTTCGCCAACAAATTAAAAAAACTTTTTGTTGATAAAGAGATTGAAAAACCGTTAGAAAAAATTGAAGAAACGGTCAAAGATGAATTTGTAAATGAAGAGATAACAAAGGAGATGAGCGTTTTTGATAAAACAAAAGTGAGATATAAATTAATCACCTCTTACAAAGACGCCAAAGAACTATCACAAAAACTTTCTGAATGTGAGTTGTTTGTGTTTGACACCGAGACCGACGGACTAGATACTCTTAGCGTAAATCTTGCCGGATGTGCTTTTGCAATGAAGCCTAAAGAAGCTTTTTTTGTCGCGACTAATCCGGCTACAGAGTCAACTTCACTTTTTGAATCTGACCTTAGCGACCGTTTGCCCATGGATGATTTTGTGAAAATTTTCAAACCGATTTTTGAAAATGAAAAAATTAAAAAAGTCTGCCAGAACGGTAAGTTTGATATTGGCGTGCTGAAGCATTTCGGAATCAATGTTAAGAATTTCTTCTTTGATACAATGCTTGCAAGTTATGTAATAGACGCAGACGAAAAGCACGGTATGGATGAACTGTCAAAAAAATATTTAGGATACAGTCCTATTCCGCTAACTGAATTGATTGGTTCAAAAAAAACACCGGAAAAGATTTTTGAAGTTGACCCTAATCAGTTAGCAGATTATTCCGGCGAAGATGCAGATATAACTTTCCGGCTTTATGAATTACTGAGGAAGGAATTAAAAAAAGAAAACCTTGAAAGAATTGCTTACGAGATTGAGTTTCCACTTGTTCCCGTTCTTGAAGATATGGAACGGACAGGAATTAAAATTGATAAAAAAAGCTTAAAAGCATTCAGCGAATTCTTACAAAACAAACTTGATGACCGTTCAGTGGAGATAATCAAGTATGCCGGTGAAAATTTCAATATAAATTCAACCCAACAGCTGCAGAAAATTCTTTTTGAAAAGTTAAAACTTGTTCCGCCATCTAAGACTAAAACCGGATTTTCTACAGATTCAAAAACTCTTGAATTGTTGAGAGATGCACATCCAATCATTGATGTAATTTCAGAATACAGGCAAGTTTCTAAACTCAAATCAACTTATGCAGATGCGTTGCCGCTGCTAATTCATCCTTCTACCGGAAGATTGCACACTTCATATAATCAGGCGGCAGTTTCAACGGGACGGCTTTCAAGTAACGATCCAAATCTTCAGAATATTCCTATCAGAACTGAACTTGGTAAAGAGATTCGCAAAGCATTTGTCCCTAGGGATAAAGATCATCTCATTCTTTCTGCCGATTACAGTCAAATTGAATTGCGCATTATGGCAAGCATATGCAGAGATGTAACGTTGACCAAGGCATTCAAGGATGGCGAAGACATTCATAGAAGAACGGCGGCACTAGTTTTTAAAGTTGATCCGAAAGATGTTACACCTGATATGCGCCGCAAAGCAAAGGAAGTTAATTTTGGAATTCTTTATGGTCTTGGTCCATTTGGCTTGAAATCCCGTTTAGGCATAACACAAGGAGAAGCAAAAAAAATAATTGAAGATTATTTCTCGTCGTTTTCAAGTGTCCGAAAGTTTATGGATGATTGCGTCGCGAGCGCTAAAAAGAAAGAATACGCAGAAACACTTTACGGACGAAGAAGATTTTTAAAAAATATTAACAGCAAGAACCGGGTTGTTCAACAATTTGAAGCACGTGTGGCTATCAATATGCCAATACAAGGGACTGCTGCCGATATGATTAAGATTGCGATGATAAGAATTCATGCTGAACTCGATAAGAGAAAAACCAAGACAAAGATGGTTCTGCAAGTTCACGATGAATTGGTTTTTGATGCTCACAAAGATGAAATCAAAGATTTACAACCAATGATTAAAGAGTTGATGGAAAATGCGCTTCCGTTGAATGTGCCTGTTGTTGCGGAAACGGGAGTTGGTGATAATTGGCTGGATGCGCATTAACATATTATGGTCTGGATTCTAATTAAGAATCTTTTAATAATATCTTTTGTGATAAAATTTATTACTGCTGAAGAAGTAAAATTGGCGGAAACAATTTTAGGCAAGAGTAGAAACACCTAAATATATTTCCGCCGATTTTTTATCAAAGATGTGCCTTTAAATAATTGATACTGTCAATTGAGGACGGATCGAATCCGCGCATCAGAGCTAAATAGTATGTTGACCAATCGCCAAGATAAATTGAATCAATCAATCGTAATTTTGCAGTAGCTTCACCGCTTTTGATTTCAATAATTTCACCGCCGGCTTTTCGAACCATTTCAGAAGTCAGTTCATATCTTTTCTTAACCTGTGGATGATAATCGCTGTCAATAATATTTATCAATTTAAAATTCATTGTGGTTTTGTAACCTTCCCAACCTAAAATTTCATTATGATTAAGTTCAGGCAAATAACCAAAGAACGCATGCTGTTTAGCGTTTTCATTGAATTGACCTTTCCAACGTGTACCTACGGCTGAAGTATAATCGCTTACAGAATAAATTAACGGAACAAAACCCAACAATTTTTCAGCAATATCTAAAGCTTCATTTGTTGGTTTTGAATATTCAGAACCTTTGCGTTTTAATAGCTCAATTGATTGCCGAACATTTTCTGTCTGATCCGGAACCAATTTCAAAGAATGAAGTGTCTTTAACAAAGTAAAGAAATTTATCCAGAGTGCGAATCGCGGTTGAAATCCTTTTAAGAGTTTGCCAAACGGAATATTATTCTTTTTAGAAATCTCTTCAATTTTTCCACCAGTTGAGACACAAACAATCTGGCATTTTTTGCTTATTGCCTGGTTCAAGGCGGCTATTGTCTCTTCCGTGTTGCCTGAATATGAAGATGCAATAACAAGAGTTCCTTCGTTGGCGTAAGGAGGTAATTCGTAATTCCTATTAACCAGATATGGATAATTCAGTTCATTCCTAAAAAAGTTTTGAAGAAGCTCACCGCCAATTGCAGAGCCGCCAAGTCCGGTTACAATTACATTTTTGATCTTCGATGTATTAATTGACGATACATCAAAATTATTATTCCAAGCATATTCTATTTGTTGGTATGAATCAGTTAATACTTTGAATTGATTTTCTGTATCCAATTTCGACATCATTTCTTGTAAATTCATTTTTACCTCAATATAAGTTTTTAATATGATCTTTTTCTTTTTCATTAAAGAAATGTCTCATACGGTTATTAATTTCTTTTTCAGTTTTGAATGCGAGACATTCAGAAGCAAGAGATTGAAGCTCTTTGTAGGTAAGATTTCTAATAATTTTTTTTATAAGCGGAATTGCGGAAGCGGAAACACTTAACGAGTCCAAACCAAGACCAACTAATAATGGAACGGCAAAAGGATCGGCTGCCATCTCTCCGCACATACTAACCATCGTTCCGGCTTTTTTACTTTCGCTAATAATGTGGTGTAAAGTTCTTACAACAGCCGGATGAAATTCCTGGTAAAGGCTTGATACAATTTCATTGCCGCGGTCAACAGCAAGAATATATTGAATTAAATCGTTTGTACCGATGCTGACAAAATCTACTTCATCAGCAAAATCTCTGATCAAAACAGCGGCAGAAGGAACCTCAACCATTATTCCAACACCAATATGTTTATCAAAGCCGAAACCTTCTTTTTTTAATTCTTCTTTACACTCACTAATAATTTCTTTGGATTTTTTGATTTCGCTCATTGAAGTTACCATAGGCAACATCAATTTTAAATTCTTATGAGAGCTAGCTCTAAGAATTGCGCGAATTTGTGATCTGAATAGTTGAGGACTGTCTAAAAGAAGTCTAATCCCCCGCCATCCGAGGAATGGATTTGGTTCTTTCAAATCAACAGGCAAAACTTTGTCGCCGCCAATATCAAAAGTGCGGATTATTACTGTCTCAGGATAAATTCTTTCGGCAATAGTTTTATAAACTTTGTATTGTTCTTCTTCATCCGGAAAAGCTTCGTATTCTTCAAACAATTGTTCGGTTCGAACTAGTCCAATACCCTTTGCACCATTATTAGTAATTAATTCTATCTCATCAATCAGTTCAAGGTTTGCATATAGCTGAATCTCTTTCCCATCCAAAGTTTTTGCCGGAAGTTCACGAAGTTTATTTAACTCAGTATCTTGCTTTTGCAACTGACTGATTTTTTTCTGATAGTAATGAAGCTGCTTTTCATCAGGATTGACAAAAACTTCTCCCTTAAATCCATCAATAATCAGCAAGTCCCCTTCTTTAATTCTATTGGAAGCACCGTGCAATCCTACAACAGCAGGAATGTTAAGTGAGCGAGCGACAATTGCGGCGTGAGATGTTAAACCTCCAAAATCAGTAACATATCCTTTAACATTTACGCGGGAAAATAATACAGTATCTGATGGTGATACAGTTGAAGTAACAACTACAACATCGCTGGTTATTTTTGATTTCCATTTTTTCTTTTTGAGATTACGTATAATTCTGTTTTTGATGTCTTCAATATCGTGCGAGCGTTCTTTCATATAGAGCTCGTGCGATAGATTCATCAAATCGGTGTATTTAGAGATCTCGTCGTTAACAATGTACTCTGGAAGACGCATCTCATGTTTAATTCTATTATGCAAGGTTGAAACTAGTATCGGATCGTCAAGAATCATTATCTGAGCTTCAAAAATGGCAGCTCTTTTTTCACCAAGTTTATCAACTGCTAAAGAGAAAATTTTTCTTAACTCTTTTTTGGATTTTTCTAGAGCGACATCAAGATTCTCAAGCGCTTCATCTATGTCGGTGATTGATTCGTTAGTAATTTCTTCTTTTTCTTTTTTGTAAATGAAAGCTTGAGAAATAGCAATGCCAGGTGCTGCACCAATCCCCTTTAAAATATTTTCACTTTCAGACTTCATATAATTACTCGTCAAATCCTCTATTAAAATAATCTACTATTTCACTTGCAGCAAGTTCTTCATCAATTCCATCAAAGACCAGCGTGATCTCCGAACCTTTTTCTGCGGCAAGAGTCATAACTCCAATTATACTTTTCCCGTTTATGTTCAAACCGTCTTTTATCAAGGAAAATTCGCATTTATATTTTGATGCTAATTTGACAATATTTGCAGCCGGGCGCGTATGCAATCCCGCATTGTTGATAATCTTAACTTTATGTTCAATCATTTATTTCTATTAATTAGGATGTTTGCCAACCAATGCATTAAATTTTTTCCATCACCATTTGGCAATTGTGATAAATTCTTTAGAGCTAATTTAGTGTATTTCATTATCTCCCGCTCGCTATCTTTTAAAACATCTAACTTTATATAAAGATTGCGGTATTTGTCTATCTCAGTTCGCTTAATCCCTTTTTTCTTTATGACATTAAGCAGATCGGATTTTTCTTTTCCTTTTGCTTTTTCGAGTGCGCGTAAAAACAGGTATGTCTTTTTCCCTTCAAGCAGGTCGCTGCCTACAGTTTTACCAAATTGATGCTCTTCAGCCATTATATCAAGCAGATCATCTTGAATTTGAAATGCCATACCAAGATTTTTCCCATAATCGGAAACTATTTTAATTTGTTCCTTACTTGCGCCGCACAATTGAGCACCAACAGAACAGCACATTTGAGCTAGCGCCGCTGTCTTTTTGTAAATCATCTCTTTGTATTCATCAATAGAAACTCTCTTACGTATTTCAAATTCTTTGTCGAGACTTTGTCCTTCGCATACTTCTATTACACCGCGAGTAAAAGTAGAAACAATTTCTTTAGTATGATGTTTAGAGTCTTTGAGAAGACTTTCATATGCCAGAGCAATTAAACTGTCTCCCGCTAGAATAGCTGTACTCAAATCATATTTATTGTGAAGTGTTAAACGACCACGCCTTTTACTTGAATTATCCATAATATCATCATGGACAAGTGTAAAATTATGAAGTACTTCAACAGCAGTTGCTGCATTGTAAACATCTTTAAAATCTCCACCAACAGCCTTTGCAGAAATTAGGAGAAGAAATGGACGTAACCGCTTTCCACCGCCATTTAATATATAAGAACATGGATCATAAAGCGATTTTGGTTTCTTATCCAGAATAAGTCTGCTCAATTTATTTTCGATTTTTGCAATTTCATTTTTGTAGATTATTCCATATTTATCTGAACCGGTTTTCAATATAATTCCCCTTTTTTTATCAGACCTACTTTATTTAGTTTATTAATTTTATCACAATTAGTTAAAAACATTATTTTCTTTACAGTTAGGAACCATTCTTCAATTAATTTCACAACACCTTCGGCACCATTCTTTGTTACTTCTTGTAAGATAATTCTTGCTGATGCAGCTAGATCAGCCCCAAGAGCAATAGATTTTGCAATATCCACTCCATTATTAATCCCGCCAGAAGCAATTAATGTAAACCGGGAATTTTTCTTTAATTCACTCACAGTTCTGATGCAGTAAGAAGTTGGCAATCCCCACTCTCTGAAAAAAATATCTCCTTCATTTTTCCTAATTAGTTCTACAGCTGCCCAACTAGTTCCTCCTGCTCCGGCAACATCAATTCCATCTACTCCAATATCTATTAATTTTTTTGCAACTGATTTTGAAATTCCAGATCCAACTTCTTTAACAATTATTGGAACCTGGATTTTTGAACATAACTTCTCTAAGTTTTTTAACAATCCCTTAAAATCCGGCTCTCCTTCAAATTGTAATAATTCTTGGAGTGGATTTAGATGAACCACCATAGCATCTGCCTCAATAAGATCAATCAGCAATTTTATATCGTCAATCAAATTTTTCGATTTTGCAATTTGAGAAGCGCCAATATTTCCGAGAACAGGAACCTTTCCGGCAGCTTGCCTCACTACTCTATATGAAGAGTGATGGCTTTTATTTTCCAAAGCACTCCTTTGGCTACCAACCCCAATAGGAATGTCAAGAATTCTTGCGGCTCTAGCTAAATGTTCATTGATTTTTACAGCTTTATCCGTTCCACCAGTCATACAAGAAATTAAAAAAGGATAGCTAATTTTCTTATTAAAAAAACTGGTGGAGAGGTCAATTTTATTAAATACCACTTCTGTCAGCGCGTTATGTTCAAATTCGTAATTCTCTAGACCGTTTGTTTTTGTTTTGAACATTACTTCATCTTTCAGACAAAGCTGAATATGGTCTTTTTTACGTTGCGATATTTTATCTTCAGCCATTATATTCTAAAATTTATTTCAGAAACAAAATAAAATTTTTTTAGCTGAGATTCTCTTAAATGAAACTTCAAACTGGGAATTAATATCAAAAAATTAGTTGCAATCAAACCTTTACAGAAAATTTGTCTGGACCATCTTAAATTTCTTCAGCTAGTAAATTTCTTAAGATTTTTAATCAACATTCGATTAAATTGTTCCTCAAATTATAAACTAATCACTCGGACAAAATTATGTTGAAAAACCGATTAAGCTTTTGGCAAGTTTGGAATATGAGTTTTGGATTTTTGGGAATACAATTCGGTTTTGCACTTCAGAATGCGAATGTTAGCCGAATCTTCGAAACCTTAGGGGCTAGTATTGATGAAATTCCTATACTTTGGATTGCTGCACCAGCAACCGGATTGATAGTTCAACCAATAATAGGTTATTTAAGTGATAGAACATGGGGAAAACTCGGAAGGCGCCGTCCATATTTTTTAGTTGGTGCAATACTTGCGTCGTTAGGTTTGATTATCATGCCGAACTCTCCTGCTTTATGGGTTGCCGCCGGAATGCTCTGGATGATGGATGCCTCAATAAATATTTCCATGGAACCTTTCCGCGCACTTGTAGCAGACATTCTCCCGTCGGATCAACGCACTACAGGATTTGCCGTTCAGAGTTTTTTCATTGGTACGGGAGCAATTGTTGCTTCAGCTCTTCCATATATTTTTACTAATTGGCTTGGAATAAGTAATACTGCCCCTCAAGGAGAAATTCCTCCTTCAGTAAGATACTCTTTTTATGTCGGGGCATTTGCGTTCATCTCAGCTGTAGGATGGACAGTCTTTAGGACAAAAGAATACCCACCAGAAAACATTGAACTGTTTGAGCGTAATAAATTAGAAAATAAGGGGTTAACCAAAGGAGTCGCGGAAATTTTTAGATCATTTATTAGCATGCCAAAAACTATGATTCAACTGGCATTTGTACAATTCTTTTCTTGGTTTGCCCTCTTTGCAATGTGGATTTATTCCACCCCAGCGGTTACGCATCATATCTATGGCGCAAGTGATCCTACAAGCACTTCATATAATGAAGGTGCAAATTGGGTAGGAATTCTATTCGCAGTATATAATGGCTTTGCAGCACTAACCGCTTTTTTACTTCCGTGGGTGGCAAAAAGAACTTCTCGAAAAACTGTCCATATGATTAGTTTGATCTTCGGCGGTATTGGGCTTATCTCTTTTTACTTCATTAAAGATCCAAACTTACTCCTGGTTTCTGAACTTGGGATTGGTTTGGCTTGGGCTTCAATTCTCTCAATGCCATATGCTATTCTAGCAGGGTCAATCCCGTCAGAAAAAATGGGGGTGTATATGGGAATTTTCAACTTCTTTATTGTCATTCCCCAAATAACTGCCGCGGCTATTCTTGGTTTTTTAGTACGACATCTCATGGGAAATGAAGCTATCTACGCATTACTTGCCGGAGGTGTTTCAATGTTTATAGCTGCTTTGTTAGTGATGTTTGTAAATGATGTTGACTAAACAGTTAATCTTAGAAAAGAAAAAGATGAATAGGTTTTACTTGCGGGAATAGAATTTAGGACAATGTTCTGTTAAGCGAAAAGAACTCTAATGACTTCCAAGAGTTTCTCTCGTAACAACGGTTTAGAAACAAATTCAGTAAAACCGGCAGAGATAAAATTATCGCGAGCTCCTGGTTGTACATATGCTGTTGATGCTATTATTGGTATATCTTTATAACCGGGCATTTTACGTATAATTCTTAAAGCATCAAGTCCATTATACTCGCCTTGCAGATTAATATCCATCACAATAAAATCAAACTTTTTAGTTTTTAGCAACGGTAATGCGCTCTCAAAACTTGGTGCAAATTCGATGCTTTTTAAATCTTTCAACTGAACCTTAAATAGCATTTGTGAATCAACTTGATCTTCCAGGTATAAACAAGAGATTTGAGAAAGATCGAACTGCTTTTTTTCAGTTTCTAATATTTTTTCAACAACATTTTTTTCATTATGTGCTTTTGCTACAACCGACTGGCTTTGCTGTTTTGTCTCGACTTTTTTAACCGCAACAACATTTTCTACTTCCATCTTTTCTTTATCGCCAATAATAAATTTTAAAGGAAAGACGAGAGCATATTCTTGCGGTTCACCTTCCTTCATAATAACTTCTTTACGAACAGAAAGTAGATCAATTAATTTTTTCGCTAATTTAACAGAGAACCGAGAAAAACCGTAATTTCTTCTGCTCATGTTTTCATCTTCAGAAAATATTTCTGTTAGCGCTTTTAATAAGTATGGCGTTATTGCATTACGAGTATCTTTTATACGGACAGCACAATAGTTTGTGTCATAAACTCCGGAAGAAAGATAAACAGAATTCTCTTTTGTAATTTGAATTGCAAATTTCACAAACAAGCTTAAGAGTGATAAGAATTTTGATCTGTCAGTTTCTAACTGTAACGAAGAAGATATTTTCCCGTAAGCCATTTCAACTTTTTTGTCTTCCGCTGTTTTACGGGTATTTTCTTTCAGTTCGTTTATAATATCAATGAACTTAATCTCTTCCGGTCTAAACTTAATTAGCTTCTGCTCCAATGTAGAATACTCAACAGCATTGTCCATCACCTGAAGTAGAAGTTTTTGATTTTCATTAATTATATCAATTGCTTCTTTCTGTTCACCGTTTGGGTTAGGAATGCTATCGCCAAGTTCTTGAGTAAAACCAAGAATGACATTTATTGGTGTTAGTATTTCATGAAAGACATTCGATAGGAACGGAGGATCTATTTTTTGCGAGGAATCATCCTGCAAATGTTTTACATCTTTAGAAACAACAGGTTCATCAACAAGTTTTATTATCAAGCTGAATAAATCAATATCTCCGCTGTAATCTTTGATAGGAACAGCAATTACCATAGCTTTTTGAAAAGTTCCTGAAGGCTTTTTAAATCTAACTTCAAGATTTACTGTTTTCAGAAGTCCAGAATGAAAAATATTTTTATTAATCTTGGCACGGTCTTCATCCGAAACTAAAGTTATGAAAGGACGTGTCTCTAAATCTTTTTTAGAATAGCCCAATCGTTTGGTTACCTGATCATTTATTCCTGTAATGAAGCCATCTTTATCCGTAATAATTATAGCATCTCCGGTGTATTCGTAAGCTGCCTCGAGTATCTGATTTCTCTTTTTAAGTTCAGTTTGTTCAGAAACATTACGGACAATATTTAAATGACATTTTTTGTCATTGAAATCTATTGCTGATCTATTAATTTCTACCAGTACGGAAGATCCATCATTCTTTTTATGGCGCCAAGGACCGCTATAACTTCCTGGGATTGACTTACTTTCACCAGACTGTATTATAGTTTGTATATCCTCAGGTGCATAAAGATCAGTCAAATCCATGTTCAAAAATTCGCCTCTCTTATATCCATATAATTTCAAAGCTTCATCATTCACTTCCAGGAATTTGAGGTTTTCTATATCGTAAATGAACATAGCTTGATGCGAATATTTAATAATCGCATCGTACATTTTCACTTTAGCTTCACTTTCTGAATCATGCTCAACATTCTGTATTAAAGAAATTCTAGTTCCAAAGTATTCATTGTTATCATCGAATATTTTTTTCAAACGGATTTCAGCATTTAATTGTTTCTTTTCGAGGAATACGTAATTGAAAATCTGCTCGGATGTTAATTTATCTTCTTTCAAATAATCTTCAATAAATGGTATAAAACCTTTCTCGAAAACTTTAGTGATCTCTTGCCCTATCAAATCTACTTTTTCGTTAAAACTCATGAGATGCAAGAATTCATTAGTATATGCGGAGATTTTGAATTCCTTATCAAAGAAAATGACAGCCGAGGGAAACTCTTTTATATAAAAATTAATATTAGATTGGCTCTGTTCGGCAGGCATTCGTTCATACTTTTGTGAAAAACCGATTATTGCCACTACTTTGTTATCTAAATCGCAAAGTGGAAATTGTACAACAGAAAGATTGCGCACTGTCCCAGTTGTTATTGGAGCAGAATTACTATCTATAATAACCGAGTTTGTTG
>JAKAMS010000217.1 GCA_021812745.1 Bacteroidota bacterium
ACAGCTCTGACATCATTTTCTTGTAGATTATTTTCTTCTAATATTTTTTTTACTGAATCTGCGATGGATTTAACTAAGAATTCATTCCCCTTTTCAATATTGGTAGGAATTTTCACACGCGAAACGATTTCATTATTTGTGTTTATTAATGCCGATAATATTTTGGTCCCGCCAAAATCAACAGAAATGATGCTTTGATCTCCCATGCTTTCTCCGATTTTACAGATTTATATTGTACTCTATCTTAATATTGTTAGAAAAAATTTATAAATTCATGTTGTGATTGAATAAAGTATTGCTGAATTGTCACAATTAAGATTTTTCAAATGCAAGATAGCAATTTCTAATTATCAAGGAAGATAGAATGTATATAAATTTTTCTGATATCCCGGCTCATCAAAATCTTTTTCTCGACTATCTGCATGAGTTTGAAAACGTTGAACGGTTTTATGGGAAAAATTTCAGAGCAGTTGAGCAGTATCTTCCGCTCTTCCAGAAATTATCTGAAAGAGAGAGGCCTCACCGCGAATTAGTTCATGAGATAATTCAGTCGCAGTACAGTGCTCAGACGCCATCAAAAAAAACTTTACAAAACATTGAACTGCTAAGCTCGGAAAAGACAATTGCAGTTGTTACGGGACAGCAGCTTGGCATCTTTGGCGGTCCTCTTTACACAATTTACAAATCAATTACGGCAATCAAGCTTTGCAGTTACCTTAAAGAAATTTATGATGATTATAATTTTGTTCCGATTTTCTGGCTTGAGGGAGACGATCACGATTACGATGAAGCAAGAAATTTTTCTCTGCTCAATAACGAAAACCAAATAATCAACTTAAAATATGACGACGGTCAGCCGGAAGATGTAAACAGAGGCGCAATCGGCTTATTGAAATTCAATCAAAATTTAGAAAATGTTTTTACAGAATTGAGCGGCGGATTGCGCCAGACAGAATTCAAAGCTCCTCTTCTTGAATTATTAAATTCTATTTACCAGCCGGAAAAAACTTTTCTCGAATCATTCCGTGAATTGATGATAAAACTTTTTGATGAATACGGTCTAATCGTATTCAATCCTATTGATCAAGCAGTCAAAAAAATTCTTTCGCCGCTTTTTGCAAAGGAGATTTGCGAATTCGGAAATCATACCGGTTTGCTGGTTGAACGGAGCGCTGAACTTGAAGAAGTCTATCACGCACAGGTCAAAGTTAAACCGATCAATTTATTCTATGTTGAAGAGAAAGAACGGTTATCTATTGAACCGACTGAAACCGGAGAATATAGATTAAAAGGGAAACGTAAAAAATTCACTCAAGAAGAATTACTATTACAGCTTGAATCATCACCAGAAAAATTTAGTCCCAATGTATTGCTAAGACCAATTTGCCAGGATTTTCTTTTCCCAACTGCTTTTTATGTAGGAGGACCTGGCGAGATAAGTTATTTCGCGCAAGTTTCCCCGTTGTATAAGATTTACGATCTCGAAGAACCATTTATTTATCCGCGTTCTTCGGCTACCATTGTAGAAAAGGGTGTTCAGACAATTTTAGAAAAAAATAATCTGCAATACGTTGATATCTTTACAGAGGAAGAAGCTCTGATACAAAAAATTGTTGCGGCATCTTCAGAAATAAATCTTGAAACTCTTTTCCAAAATTCTTTTGATGAAATAAATAGTTCGATGAATCAGCTTAATCAAATTTTGCCTTTAATAGATAAAACACTCGGTGATCTGACTCAAAAATCAAAACAGAGAATTGATGAGACTCTAAATTATCTGAAAGCGAAAGCGCTGGAATCCGAGAAAAGGAAATATGATTCAACAATCCGGCAGGTTAGCAAAGTCCGTAATGTTCTTTTCCCTAACAGCAATCTTCAAGAACGTGAATTGAACTGGATCTATTTTGCTAATAAATACGGATTAGATATTATCGAATGGATATTCAATGAACTTGCAATCAACAAGTTCGAGCATCAGATATTAGAGATGTAATTTTGAATGCATCTGCTATGGAGTGAAGAATTTAAATTATTGTTGACAAAGCTTATTAATCTGTTCCACAAATTGCGGATTTGAAACAGCAACTGATTCAAAATCATTTACTTTGCAGCCATTCTCCATCAACATGCCCATCACTCCGAAAGCCATTGCAATCCTATGATCGCCGTAACTTTCAAACGTTACATTTTTATCTGAGACTTTTCCGCTTAACTCAAAACCGTCTTCAAATTCCGAAATTGTTAATCCCGCTCTTGCAAAATTTTGACAAAGAGATTTAATCCTATCGGATTCTTTAACCCGCAGTTCTTTTGCACCGTTTATTCTAAAATTGCCTTGGGCAAAAACACCCGCTATAGAAAGAACTGGTATCTCATCAATTATGTTGGGAATTATTGTTTCTGGTATTGAGATGTTATTCAAATTACTAGAATAGACTCGGAGATCACCAACTCTCTCCCCTTTTGTTTCGATCATATTTTCTATTTCGATTCTAGCGCCCATTTGTTTTAGTATATCAATAACTCCGGTTCGAGTCTCATTGAGCGATACATTTTTAATTACTATCTCCGAATTTTTAGTAAGCAAAGCAAGAACAATAAAAAATGATGCGCTTGAAATATCTGATGGAACAGTGATTTCAAATGGTTGAGGATAATTTTTTTTTGAAACAAATATTTTTGTTCCTGTAGAATCTTTTTCTGTTTTCAGACCAAGAAGTTTTTCTGAATGATTTCTTGTCGGAATTGGTTCAATTATAACAGATTCTTCATCAAGATGGATTGCACATAAGATAAGCGCACTCTTAACCTGCGCGCTTGCAACCTGAAGTTTGTAGTTAACCGCCTTAAGAGAAGAAGACGGATTGATATGAATCGGCATTATGCCTTCTTCGCTAATGGAAATATCGGCTCCCATCATTCTAAGCGGTTCAACAATTCTTCTCATTGGTCTTTTGGATAAAGACTCGTCTCCGGTAATTACCGATCCAAAATTCTGCGCTGATAGGAATCCGCTTATTAAACGGGCAGTAGTGCCGGAATTTCCGGCATACAATTCACTCTCCGGTTTTGAAAATCCTTTAAAACCTTTTCCCACTACTTTTATTGAATCATTTACAAATTCAAATTTAGAACCTAACTTTTCAAAACAACTAATGGTTGAACGGACATCTTCAGAATGGGAACAATTACGAATTATAGAGACTCCGTCTGCCATAGCCGCAAACATTACAGCCCGGTGTGAAATTGATTTATCGCCTTTGAGTTCTAATTCGCCTCTGACACTTTCTATCTTTTCAAGTTTTTGAATCATTTTTCGCACCACCGATCAATTAGAGCATCAAGTTCTTTTTTTTCAAGCTCGCTTTGTTCATACATTTTTTTTATAACTCTCTGACGTTGTGCTTCATACAAAGTTACAGCCGCGGCAACCGATACATTCAGACTTTGGATCATCCCTCTCATCGGTATGTAAAAAGTTTCATCGGCTAATTTTTCAGCTTCTGCAGAAACACCGCGTTTCTCATTCCCAAATACAAGCGCAATTTTTTTAGTTAGATCAATGTTATAAATATTCACGGCATTTTTATTCAGCATACTTGCATAAACTTTGAATCCTTGCACCCGTAACTGGTCATAGCAATTCTTTGTGTCGTTATATTTTTCAACATCAATCCATTTATTAGCTGATGATGAGGAAGTTTTACTTATGCGCGGGAAGGATTCAAAAGTGTAGAGCAGACTTATCTTTGGAACTCCGACAGCATCGCACGTCCTAAATATTGCGCTAACGTTGTGCGGGTCGTGTATATTTTCCATTACTACGTGCAGAGAAAATTGTCTTGCTGTTGCTGTAGAAATAATCTTTTGGAGTCGTTCGTCTGTCTTAAATTTTCGCATCACTTATCAAAAATAATTTTATAGACAGTTAAAGGATGTTCTCTTCGGGCGCGGTCAATAATCATCTTTTTATCCGATGGGCTTTGTAAATAAAATTTAAGCAGAGTAACAATTTTGTCAATCACCTCATCTTCGGTGTGAGCCCAGCTCTCACATCCTTTGATTGAAGGCACTTCGGCTGTAAAGCCGTCATCGGTTTGTGTTACATGTAAATTTAAAACCAAATTTTATCTCTTCCTGGTATTCTGAATGAACCAAAGAGTCTCTTTGGCTGATAATTATTAGGCTCTTTCATAAAACAAAATATTTTGAAGAAGGAACTAACAGCTAAAAGCAAACCGCCAATAGCTCATTTAGTATCCGCCGGCGGCTACAGCTTCTCCTTTTACAATCTTTACACTAGCGCTTGCGCCGATTCTATCTGCGCCGCTTGCAATCATTAACTTAGCATCTTCTGTTGTTCTAATTCCCCCGCTTGCTTTCACACCGACTGTTGAGCCGACTACATATCTCATCAGAGCAACATCACCTGCAGTTGCGCCACCTTTGCTAAATCCGGTAGAGGTTTTTACAAAATCTGCTTTTGCTTCTTTTGCCAAAATGCATGCTTTAATTTTTTCTTCATCAGTAAGAATAGACGATTCAATAATCACTTTACAGATTGCGCCGAATTTTTTGGCTGCGAAAACAACTTGATTTATGTCGTTGAATACATAATCATTTTCTCCTTGTTTCAGCATTCCAATGTTAATAACCATATCAATTTCTTGTGCGCCGTTTTTAAGTGCCTGCTCAGCTTCGAAACGTTTAGTCTCTGTTGTTGTAGCTCCCAGCGGAAATCCAATTACAGTGCATACTTTCACTTTTGAACCGCTCAACAGATCTTTACACATCGGGACAAATGACGGGTTTACGCATACCGAAGCAAAACTATATGTGCGGGCTTCTTCGCAAAGAGTTTTAATTTCATTCGGAGTAGCATCCGGTTTAAGTAAAGTATGGTCAATCATCCTCGCAACATCTTTATCAATATGCTCTCCAACGCCTATGCTTGCGGCAATTCTTTCTGCACCGTTAGTTATAATATTTTTAACAGCTGTACGCTGATCAACGACATTACGCTCCCATCCGGCACATGTTCCGCCGGTACAATAAAAGTCTTGTAATGATTTTTCCATTA
>JAKAMS010000218.1 GCA_021812745.1 Bacteroidota bacterium
GGGTTGATTCACCTACTGTAGATTAATCTACGAATGTAGGGAATGGCCTGTGACCATTCCGTTTTGCTTAACCCACTTGAATGCCATTCAAGCGTCTATCGGTTGTGATTTGATCTCCCTTTTAAAATATTTAGAAAATAAATTATGCAATGTAGGACAAATGTTTCCCCGCAAAAAAGCTGCGGGGCATGCTTTGACAATACTTGTCTGCCGTAGGCAGATTAAAACGAACGTACCACTATAATGAAGTTGTCTCAAAAGTCATTATTTTTTAAAAATAGCACACGGATATCACTGATTATAACTGACCTGCCTGCGGTAGGCAGGTTTTCGCAGATTAAATTTTTGAAAAATTACTTTTGAAACAACCTCTACGGAACGATGACCCTTTCGGCTAATATCCATCCAATAAAGAAAAGCCCGTAAAATGTTCACCTCATCAACATTTTTTCGTCCATTAAAGTACCCCCGCTGTTTATTATCCGAAACAAAATCTATTTTAAAGCATCGAAATAAGAGATAAATAGAAAGTAAATGCTGGCACTTTAGTTGTAATACAAAACGACCATCAAATGCGAGAAATGAAATGAAAAAATTTTTCTTCTTATTAATTATTGCAATGCCGCTTCTATTACCGGCACAATCAAAATTCTCATCTGTTAAATTGGGAATGTTCAGTCCCGGCGCTACAGATGCGGGATTTATTATCGGTTACGAAGGGGGCTGGTATGTGGATGATAATTTTCTGTTAGGTTACAGTATTGATTGGTTTAATAAAAATTATGTGGATCAAAAGTTTGTTTCGGAGATCAATGATATTTATGGTCCAAACAGTTTGTTAAACGAACTGCGCGCTAAAACTAATTTACATTCAATTCCTCTTATGGGAAGCATTTCCGGTAACTGGACAATTGCACCGCGCACAAGAGCGTTTGTAACCGGCGCTGCGGGTCTGGAAGTGCTCTTAATCTTTTATAGAGACTATGCGAATCCAAATGACGATAAATTTCAAGGCGCGTTCGATTTTTCGTGGCGGCTCGGTTTTGGTATAATGTATGAATTAGGAAGAAGATCAGACGCCATTGCGGAATTGTCGTATCATTCGTCAAAGCCAAGCTGGCAGTATGATGTAAGAGATGCCAATACCGGACTCAGGCACACATTCGAGCGCAGTTACGATATGAGCGGCGTAATGCTGCGCGTTGGGTTTAGATTTTATTTCTAGTATTACCAAATGAATACTTTCGTAAGTAATCCGGACCATTAATAGAAAGCAGACCTGCCTGCCGCAGTTAAGTTTTATAAGATGATTATGATTTTTTATGATCTTAATTAATCATATCTAATCATGATAACCTGCCTACCGGTAGGTAGGTCAGTGTTCTATTATTTTTTTAGCCGTACAACTTGTCAAACGTATAGGTGCTTAATTCCCACCAAAGTATTATTTTGAATGCATCTAAAAAGAAAACATCAGGATAAAAAGTGAAAGAAAGAACACTTCCAAATTTATTTGAAGAAAGTGTAAGACATTTTTCTAAAAATGTTTTGATGTGGGAAAAAAGAGATGATAAATATGTAGGAACGACTTATGCTGAAATGCAGAATTTGATTCATAAGTTTGCCGCCGGCTTGATGAAATACGGAATTAAGAAAGGAGATAGAATTGCTCTTATCTCCGAAGGAAGAAATTATTGGGTAGCGAGCGAACTTGGTATATTATTTACCGGAGCTATTAATGTTCCCATATCAACCAAGATTGATGAACTAAGCGATCTTAAATTCAGGCTGGCGCATTCCGGATGCAGGATGGTAGTTGTATCTCAGAATCAAGCATCTAAAATCAAAAAGATTAAAAATGATCTGCCGGATTTAGAAAAAATTATTTTGCTGGATAAACCTGATTCTCTCGATGATGACGAAATCTTTATAGGTGAACTCTTTAAAATGGGGGAAGAATTTCTTTCCTCTTCTAGAAAAGAATTTGAAGAGAGATGGAATTCAATTTCTGAAAATGATTACGCGAATATTTGCTATACATCCGGCACAACCGCAGACCCCAAAGGAATTATTCTTACTCACAGAAATTATACCGCGAATGTTGAGCAATCGTCAAAACTTCTTCCAATCCCAGAATGGTATGTTTCATTATTAATGCTGCCGTGGGATCACGCATTTGCTCACACAGCCGGCATCTACACATTAATGAAAAACGGCGCAAGTATGGCTTCGGTTCAACAGGGAAAAACTCTTCTTGAGACATTGAAGAATGTTCCGAAGAATATTAAAGAAATTAAACCGACATTTTTATTAAGCGTTCCCGCACTAGCAAAGAATTTTAGAAAGAATATTGAAAATGGAATTGCAGCAAAAGGAAAAGTAGTTGAAAAGATGTTTAATAAAGCGCTTGAAACTGCTTACTCATATAACGGCAACGGCTGGAACAAGGGGAAGGGGAAAAAGATTTTTCTAAAACCGCTTTATGCTGTTTATGATAAAATTCTTTTTAGTAAGGTCAGAGAAAATTTTGGCGGACGTTTAGAATTTTTTATCGGCGGAGGCGCGCTTCTTGACGTTGAACTGCAATACTTTTTCTACGCTTTAGGAATTCCCATGTTTCAAGGATATGGTTTAACGGAAGCCGCTCCGGTAATCTCTGCTAATGTTCCAAAGAAACATAAACTTGGTTCATCGGGCGCTATTGTTGCGGATCTGCAAGTCAAAATTTGCGATACGGATGGGAAGGAACTTCCTATTGGTGAAAAAGGAGAGATAGTTGTTAAAGGGGAAAATGTTATGGTTGGCTATTGGAAGAATGAAATGGCGACTAAAGAAGTAATCAAAGATGGCTGGCTCTATACCGGAGACCTTGGTTATTTAGATGGCGATGGATTCCTTTATGTACTCGGCAGGTTCAAAAGTTTATTGATAAGCGGCGACGGAGAAAAATATAGTCCGGAAGGAATTGAAGAAGCTTTAACAGAACATTCGGCATTTATAGATCAAGTGATGCTCTATAATAACCAGTCTCCTTACACAATTGCTTTGATCGTTCCAAACAAAGAAGCAATTTTAAGTTGGGCTGACGAAAATAAAATTTCTTATCATTCGGTTGAAGGACAAAAATCAATTCTAAAGATGTTGGAAGGTGAAATCGCAAAATTCAAAACAGGGGGAATATATGAAGGACAATTTCCTGAACGGTGGATTCCATCCGCAATTGCGTTTCTTGGTGAAGGATTTACAGAACAGAATAAATTTATGAACAGCACATTGAAAATGGTCCGCGGAAAAATTACTGAGTTCTATCAAAACAGAATTGAATATTTATATACACCGGAAGGTAGAGATATTTGCAATCATCAAAACCTAACTATTATTAGCAGGCTGAAGTAAATTTGTAAAGGACCGATACAATAAAGATCATAAGTTGAAATTTCTCGAAGGATAGTTTAATTTATTTTCTGAAGTTAAGTTGAGTTGTGTTTTTAAGGATAAAATAAAAGTAGCGTCATTCCCGCGAAAGCGGGAATCCATAATTTTAGTTTTAATTCTGCAAATAGATTCCCGATAAAAGCATTCGGGAATGACGTAAATTTTGTTTTGAGTAACATCAGTTATTTGCAAATAATTTAATAATTAGTGTAGACCAAAGAAAAACAAATGAAAAGAGTATTGTTAATAGAAGACGATAAAGGATTTAGAACTTTACTCAAGAGATTATTAGAAAAAAAATTCGATTCAAAAGTCTTTGAAGCCGATGACGGTGCCAGCGGTTTAATCTCCTTTGAAAAAGATAGACCGCATATTGTCTTTTTGGATCTTGAAATGCCTAATATGAATGGTGTTCAATTTTTAGAAAAAATTCAAAACAGAACACGCCAGGTTGCCGTTGTGGTAATGACTAATCACGATGAAAAAGAATATGTGGAAAAGATCATTCAAATGGGAGTAGATGATTATTTGCTTAAGACGAAATTTGTAACCCAACTTTACGAACGAATTGAAATTCTATTAAAAAAGATAATACAAACAACAAGAATAGACGGATCAACACGATAAATTGATACAGCTCAATTCTTAAAAGGGTTGATTCTATCATCGTTGAAATACGGTTTGTAATTCTCTCCGCTCTCCATCTCTTGAATCCATCCATTATGAAGTCCGTACTTATTCATCAGTTCAATTGCTTTCTCATATTCGGAATTGCGAAGCGGACGGTCAATCAAAATATTTGTATGCGCCTTGTTTGTAGGAAAATATTGAGACATAAGCGAAACATGAACGTTGGTGCTTAACTCTTCGGCAATAAATTGAAATACTTTTTCGGATTCAGCCAAACCATTCGGAAGAACCAGATGACGTATAATTAATCCGCGGACTATAATATCACCATCATAAATAAGTTCATCCCCGACTTGGCGGAACATCTCCTTTACTGCTTTTCGTGTATGATCGAAATAGTCATTTGCATTTGAGTAAATCTTTCCGGATTGGTTACTGCCGTATTTAAAATCGGGCAGATAAATATCAATCACGCTCTCGTAAAGTTTAAGCATCTCAACAGAATCATATCCGTTGGTATTGTAGATAACCGGTAAGTTTAATCCTTGTCCGGCGGCAATCGAAATTGATTTTAATATCTGTGCGGAAAAATGTGTGGGTGAAACGAGTCCAATGTTATGGCAATTCTTTTCTTGAAGTTCGATCATAATATCTGCAAGGCGTTGATGAGAAACCTCACGTTTTTTTTCTTCTTTCCAATTCTGGCTGATCTCAAAATTTTGGCAGAAGATACAACGCATATTGCAATTGCCGAAAAAGATATTTCCGGCACCACGGGAACCGGAAAGGACAGGTTCTTCTCCAAAGTGGGGAGTGTACGAAGAAACAATGGGCAGAAATCCGCTCTGACAAAAGCTGGTATTACCTACAGTTCGGTCAACTTCGCAGTTACGCGGGCAACTTTTACAAGATTTCAAAACATCAAGGGCAAGTTGAGCTCTTTTCTTGAGTTCACCGTTTTGGAATAATCTAATATATGAGGGAATAAAGTTCATTTATCTATTAGCAAATT
>JAKAMS010000219.1 GCA_021812745.1 Bacteroidota bacterium
GGCGCTTACAATGAATACAGCAAACAAAACGAACGCATAATTCATTCTTCCATATAAAAAATTACCGACTGTAAATAGCGCAGACCAGATCATTGTGCATCCTAAAAACCAGCCCAATAATCCCAGAGGAATATTTTCATGCGAAGCAATTAGTTTTGCGTGGTCTTCTGTAATACCGGCTTCTGCCCGGACAGCTTTCCATCCGGGACCAAGAGGATGAACTTTCTTGTAAAAATCTATCAATACTTTTCGGTCAGTTTGCTGCCCAAGAAAAGCAGTTAATACCCAGCTTATTGTTGTGAACACGATTGTAATTATCAAAGCCAAATGTGTACTGAAATGTATTCCGAATCTTTCAAGAACCAATAATACAATAGAGATAATGAAAGAACTTACCATTGCAGAAACCTCGCACCACGCATTTATTCTCCACCAGAACCAGCGAAGCAAATAAAGCAATCCGGTACCGGCGCCAATTTGAAGAATAATATGAAATGCCTCAAGAGCACTATCAAGAAAGAATGCAAGAACAGATGCACTTAAAAATAAACCGATAGTTGCAATTCGTCCTGCAAGAACATAATGTTTCTCACTCTTATCTTTTTTGATGAACCGGCGATATAGGTCATGTATTAAATAAGAAGCGCCCCAATTTAAATGCGTAAGAATTGTTGAAGAGTTTGCCGCAATTAGTCCTCCAACCATTAATCCTACAAAGCCGACAGGAAGAAATTTGAGCATTGCCGGGTAAGCAATATCATGTCCCAGCAAATGTGGATCTAAATTTGGGAATGCCTTTTGAATGTCTGACAGCTGCGGATAAATAATTATCGAGCAGAGACCAACAAGAATCCACGGCCAAGGTCTAAGAACATAATGAGCAACATTAAAAAATAGAACGGCTCCTAAAGAATCTTTTTCTGATTTGGATGCCAGCATTCTCTGTGCGATATAACTTCCGCCGCCTGGTTCCGCACCCGGATACCACACAGCCCACCATTGAACCGCTATCGGCATAATAAAGACTGCCACAGCAATATCCCAATTATTGGAAAAATCCGGAAGGATATTTAAATAATTTATTCCGCCAGGACCTTTTATGTTAGAAAGTTTATCAACAAGTCCAGTAAGTCCGCCTATCTGAGGTAACTTAAGACAAAAATATGCTGCCGCGATAACTGCGGTCATTTTTATAAAAAATTGAATCATGTCGATTACAAGCACACCCCATAAACCGGAATAAGTAGCGAAGACTACATTCAGCATTCCAACAAATAGAAGTGTCTGCCATCTTTCAAGACCGAATAAAATTCCTGCAATTTTACACGCTGCAAGATTCACTGTAGCCATAATCATCACGTTGAAAAAAAATCCGAGATAAACAGAACGGAAACCGCGAACAAAACTTGCTGCTTTACCGGAATATCTTAGTTCGTAAAATTCAAGATCCGTCATTACGCCGGAACGTCTCCATAATCGCGCGTAGAAAAAAACAGTTGATACACCGGTAAGAACAAATGCCCACCAGACCCAATTACCGGCAACACCATTTGTGCGTACAATATTAGTTACCAGATTTGGAGTATCGCTGCTGAATGTGGTTGCAACCATTGATAAACCTGCTAACCACCAGGGAACAGAACGTCCGGATGCAAAAAATTCCGAAGTACTTTTTCCTGCACGTTTGGCAAAAAATAACGCCGGTGTAAAACAAATTAACAAAGAGAAGATTATAATTATCCAGTCTAATAATTGTAGATGCATATTATGTTTCCTGAATTAAGAATTAATGCAACGAAACATGATCGATTAAGACAATAATAAATTAAGTGATAGTTTTCAATAAATCCCAAAATTGACAACTGAATATAATTGTAACAAAAAAATTGGAATGCAGTTATTGCATATTCTTTTGTTGAATTGAATTAAAATTTTTAATAACCAATTTTAGCTTTTAGTTTTTCGAAGACGCATGCGGGAACAAAATCTGAAACATCACCATGAAATTGTGCAAGATTACGTACAATTGTTGAATTAAGATATGTATACCTGGCATGCGGCATTAAAAGAATTGTTGTAATTTCCCCGGCAAGTTTCCGGTTCATTAATGCCATCTGAAATTCATATTCAAAATCACTTATAGCACGCAGACCGCGGATAATTCCTACTGCACCGACTTGCTTGGCGTGATTGACAACCAGACCATCAAATGAATCAACTACAACTCGTTTGTAATCTTTTAAGCTCTCTTTTAACATTTCAACCCGTTCTTCAACAGTGAACAAAGAAGTCTTACCGGGATTTCTTGCTACGGTAACAATCACTTCATCAAACAATGCTATAGCGCGGCTCACAATGTCAATGTGTCCATTAGTTACAGGGTCGAAAGTTCCGGGATAAATTACTTTTGCCATAATTGCTCTAATTTATTTCCAGTTAAAATATAATTCTTTCTACTAAATAATAAAGTCTATTCTATATAAATTATTCATCACTGCCCGAATTGTTTTCAAAAAGATAAATCATACTATCGCCCAATCTTTTGAATGCCTCTTTGCCAAATGCTTCTTCATCTTCTTTTTTAGTTTGGATAGAGCGTTCAATCAGAATAATTCCGTCATCAGTTATGAAGTTATTTGCCAAAAGATTTTTTACTACAAGATGAATATCATCTTTGAAAAATGGCGGGTCGGCTAGAATCAGATCATATTTTTCATGATCTGCAATTTTCGAAAACCTTAATGCGTCCATTCTAAATATTTTACACTCGCCGTCTGCGTTGAGCGATGAAATATTTTCTTGAAGCATTTTTGAAACGTGAAAATCTTTTTCAATAAAATGGACTTCATCTGCCCCTCTGCTCAGAGCTTCCAAGCCAAGCGAACCGGAACCTGCATAGATATCGCAAACTTTTATCCCGTTAAATTCAATTGAATGAACCAGGTAATTGAAAATGGATTCCTTATTTTTATCAGTTGTCGGACGCACCAACTTTGAGTTGGGAAATTTTATAGTACGACCCTTGAATTTGCCAGCAATGATTCTCATCAGACCATTCTTATAGCTATGCCGGTTGCAGCAGCAAATGAATTGAATTTTATTTTATAAAGAGGGTTGTTTAGAACATTCTCTTCGGTTTTTAGATGCTCAAAAGGATTTATTTTTTTAAGCGCCTGCCCGAAATAACTTTTCATTTTAGTCTCGAACTCTTCGGTAAGATCTTGTCCGAAAAGTAGAACAGTCTTAAAATCCGCAATAGTTAAATTATACTCGCCTAATTTCTTTACTACGGAGGTCATTTCATCAAAAATATTATGAACGTCCGGGTCGAGGTTTTTGAAAAAGAATGGAGACACTCCGTCAATTGCAGATATGGAAGAATATCTTTGGTCTATATAAATACTCAACGTAAAATCGTTATTTACCTGCCGTTTATCGAGAAACAAAAAGGCGTTGGATGCAAGATGAACATTATCAATATATTTTAATTCGAGTGAGTTCTGAGCGCAGAATTTATTAATAGCTGCCACTAAATTTTTATCTAGTGCGAAAATAATTGCTTTCTTTTCACGGCAAACCGAGCTCTTATTTATCTCGATATACTGAATGAAAAAATTGTCTTTATCACAATGAGGAAATAAAACAGATATTTCCCAGCGGAAATGATCATTTAAATCCTTTTTCACAAGGGAATCATCATACGGCACTTCAAAAATTTTGAAAAAATTATTTGGCAAGGCAAAAGAAACATTTCGGGAAGTGAACGGTTTTCTTTTTACTATTTTATTGAATGAGGATTGCAGAATACCGATTAGTTTTTCTTCTGCTAAAACTGTAGTAAAATTTTCAGTGTGAATAGTCTGGTCAACATTTTCCAAGTAGAATGAATCATCCTTGTAACCAATCTCTACAAGCTGAAGCTTTGATTCAGTTAAATTAATGCCGGCATGATTGTTAAACACGGTTTCTCAGTTCTATTTCTTAAAGAAAATTAATCTATTAAAATCAGATTCTTAATTTTTTCTAATTTCTTTTGACCAATACCTTTGACGTTAAGCAGTTCATTTAAAGATTTTATTCTGCCATGTTTATTTCTGTATTCTATTAACGCGCTTGCTGTTTTTTGTCCTAATCCGGGTAGCTTCATCAATTCAGAAATATTCGCTTCATTTAAATTAATTTTCTTTTGTAAAGAAGATGTTTTTTTCGTTGTGCTTGCTCTAAATCCTTTTGTAAAATCCATAAGTTCAGGTTTAGAAGCAATCTTTTTTTCTGATTGGATAACTGCTGAATCTTCTATTCCGGGACCTCCGGATGCTGCGTTGAATAAGCTGTCCTCTTGTTTATTGTCAAACTCAAGGAATGCCTTATCATTTTTGACATCTTTAATAATGTTTATAACAATGCCAAACAAACAAGCCGTCAAAATAAAAAGAATAACATTTGTCTCGGTGGAAGTAAAACCAATTTTCTTTGAAAATTTTTCTAATAATTTCATCAGTCCCCCAAAATGATTAATTCAGTTCAGATTAGGGAAAAAGATCAAAAAAGAATAAGAACAAATATTAATTAGCAGAAGTTTTCATGTTCGGAAGCTTCTGGAGTTCTTTCAACATCTCTTTCTCCTTAGCTGAAACATTTTTAGGAACATGAATGTTAATTTTTACAAGCTGATCTCCTGCGCCGTGACTATTAAGGTGTTGAATTCCTTTCTCGCGCATCTTTAAGAATTTACCTGGTTGTGTTCCGGGTTCAATTTTTAATTTAGCTCTCCCATTTAAGGTCGGAACTTCTACCTCTGTTCCCAATACCGCTTCCGGATAACTAATGAATAATTCATGTATAACATTGTCGCCGTCGCGTGTAAAATGTTGATGAGGAAGTTCTTCAAAGAGAACAATTATATCTCCCGCCGGACCATTATTTTTTCCAGCGTTTCCTTCGCTACGTAAGGTCATATAATTCCCATCAAAAATACCTGCTGGAACATTTATTTTAATAGTTGATTCATCTTGCACTCGTCCATCGCCTGAACAAGTATGACATGGTTCCGAAATAATTCTTCCTGTTCCGCT
>JAKAMS010000220.1 GCA_021812745.1 Bacteroidota bacterium
CCTTCATAATAAATATCAAGAAACTCCTGAAGATTGTTGAAATGGTATGCATCGCGGAGTTCTTGAATTGATTTCTGTTTTATCTTTACGTTGTTTCGCTTAGCAAGTTCAAACATCAGCTCAGGTTCCAAAGTACCTTCAATATGCAAATGCAACTCTGCTTTTGGAATTCCTTTTATAAATTCTTCTAAAGATTTATTTACGTTCATAAGTTTTCATCTCAGTATTAGAAATTTGTCAAGTTAATAAAGTTATTTCTTTATTTAATCATTCTTGATTGATTTTTTTCTCTCAATTTTATTATTAACATTTTTAAGGTGAGTTCATAAAGGTGGCGAAAACATCTACACGTCCTATTTTAAAGGGAAAGTCTTTAATTTCTACAATGCAATCAATTATTATTTTCGGTTAAAATTCTAATATCATCTAGTACGCTTTTGTAAACTAAATAATTGGTAAACAAATTCCAATTTAAGATCGCGGATAATTTTTCACATACATCTGGTTGTTATTCAGTTCTCGTATAAAAGAATTTCGCCCTATATTATTGATGCTACACGAAGATTTTGCATTCATTAAAATCTATTATCATTTTCCATAAAGAACAATTTGACTGAAATAATTGTTATCAGGCAAAGCATAATCATTTTCAGGCAATTTATTAGGCAATAAATTTGTTTTAAGATAAGAATTCAAACATTATGCATTGGCATAATTGATGGTACGAGTCAGATTGTTAAATCAATTAATGAGAGGTATATCATGAAAAAAATATTTTTACTTGTTTTCATTCTTTCGGCTACTTTATCATTCGCTCAAACGATGGACGGTCATCTCAGAGCCGATAAATTAGACACATTAACATTGACCGGCAGAGCAATTGTTAACTCATCAACGCCAGTCCCGCAGTATTTTATAGATACAAATCTTGACGGGAATGCAGATTATCATCTTAACTTTGGTCCGCCATGGTATCAGCCGGATAGTTCTGCCGCTCAACGCCCAAAAGACGGCGATCAAATAAAAATTGTTGGCGGCGTCTACCAATCATCTAAATACAATTTTAAGTCGGTAGCAGTTTATAAAATAAACGACCTTTTTTGGCGGGATCCATTCTTTGCTGATTGGAACGACATGGGCAAACACAACAATATGTTCGGATGGAGTAAACATGGAATGTTCGGCGGCAGTTATGGTTTTGGCTGGAATCATGACTCATTAAAAACTGTTACGCTAACCGGTACAGCTTTAGTGGATACAACTTTTATGATGGATCATTTTTACTTAGACACCAACAACGACGAAAAGCCAAATTACTTTTTGAATTTTGGACCTTATTGGTATCAGCCGTCGTCCGGAGCCAAAAGACCTCAAAATGGCGAAACGGTTACTATCAAAGGCGCCTTGCTTTCTAACAATTCCGGTTTAGCAATGTTGATCGTTTATGAGATTAACGGACAAGTGTGGAGAGACTCGACAAAATTAAATCCACATTTCGGCGGTGGATGGGTAAATAGAAATTCGAATTCTGCGCGCTTCCATTCCCCTTTTAATGACAGCACAATGGTAACAATGTTGCAAGGATGGCACATGATGGGTCCTTTACCGGATTCCGTTTTCGGTCAGATGTTCGAGGTTTATCCTGAGAATATGCCTAACTATAAAGGTCAAAATATTTTTGCCGGCTACGAAATTGATATGTTCAATCCTTCCGGTAATAATATGATGTGGCAGAATGGTCATGGCGGTGGTCATATGGATTTCGGTAACAACATCAAAGTCCAACTTCATTTTACAGATGCTCAGCTAAACGCATATAATATGAACAAGAACAGAATCCAGGTAAAACTTTGGGAGAATCAAACGAGTTCGTGGAAAACCGTTACAGCATCTGTGGACGAAATAAACAACATAGTATCGTTCAGTTCATCAACCGCAAGCGGATTTGTAGCTTTAACGAGTTCAGAAGTAACTGCCGTTGAAAACGATCAAGCTGTACCAACAGAATTTGATCTCGATCAAAATTATCCGAATCCTTTTAATCCATCTACAACAATTTCTTACAAACTTTCTTCCAATAGTAATGTCAGTCTAAAAATTTATGATATTCTTGGCAATCAAGTTGCAACTCTTATAACCGGATACCAAAATGCAGGTAGTTATAAGATTAACTTTGATGCAAGCGCACTTGCAAGCGGAATATATTTCTACAAATTGCAAACTAGCAGTTTTATTCAAGTAAAAAAAATGATGCTGCTAAAGTAAGCTATCTTCAAGCGGGGCTTGAATAATCAAGTTCCGCCTCTTTTCTTAATTCTATTCTACATATTCTTTTGGAATTTGGTAATTTAATGCCGGATTATTGGAAAGACCATGATATCGGCAGAAAAAGTATTATCATCAAAAAAAGTAATTGAGAGCGTTGTAGTTATTCTATTCTTTCTTCTTTCGATGTTGGGACTATTTAATCCCTTCAATCGGTTAACCGAAAACACTATTGTCAAATTAGCGGGACAAAGATCATTAGATCCGCGTATAATTATAATTCACATTAATGAGACTGATATTGAGAAACTCGGCGGCTGGCCTCTGAAGAGGAGCTATTACGCATTACTGATTGACAAACTAACAAAGTTGGGTGCCTCCAAAATTGGTATTGAAGTTCTTCTTTCAAATAACGCAGCAATTCAATTTATCTATAACGATCTATTGAATGAAGAAATTAAACGCAGCGGAAGAGTTGTTGTATCGTCTCTGATAACAAATACCGGAATAGCCGATTCAATAATATACTCGCAGCCTAAATTAGACATTCCAGATCTAACAAGCGGTCATTTAAATTATATCTCAAATGATGGTATTTTTATCCCCAATTCAATTACTGTTAATGGCACACACGAAAAATCATTTTCTTCAGCTCTGGCAAATAAAGATTTCAATAGTGACCGAATAAAAATCAATTTCTACAGCTCATGGAAAAATTTTCAGAACTATTCTCTTCTAGAATTTTTTAGAATGGCTGAAGAAAATGATAGCAACCTTGTTAATTTCAAGAATAAAATTGTTTTAGTTGGTATCAGCGACCCTTCAATTGCGAAAACTATTTCAACTGGATTCGATAAAGAACTCCCCGGTATTGCGCTTCATGCCTTTGCACTAGATAACATTCTCACAAATCGTACTCTTAATTTCCGGTTAAGTTCATATCTGGCATTTGTTTTTTTGCTGCCGTTGTTTGTAATGATTCTGGTTAAAATAAAACTTCCGCCACCGTATGCTATTTTGATCTACCTTTTCGGCTTTCTTATATCCGCTTATATTCTCTTAACATTTTTCTATATCGAAGTAAATTATTCGGCAGTGATAATCCCAGCGGTTGTTTGCCTTATGATTGAGTTCGGTTTTAATCTTTCCGAGAGTAAAGCAAAATTGCAAAATACTTTCAACGAATCAGAAATATTGAAACGTGCGTTATCTGTAAAGGAAGAAGAATTGGCTGGATTGAAAGATCTACTTGGTTCGGCATCCGATAAGAAACAGAGCGAACTAACATCAAAGATTGTTTTCTTAGAAGAAGAGATATCTCAACTGAAAAAATGGAAAGATGATAATGAACCGGAAATTATTTCCGCAGAGGAAGAAACGACTACAACTTTTGAGGGAATGGTTTTTGAAAGCAATGTTATGCGCGACCTAGTTGAAATGGTAAAAAAAATCTCAGCTTCTGATGCGACAACTTTAATTCTTGGCGAGAGCGGAAGCGGAAAGGAACTTGTGGCAAGGGCAATCCATAATCTTGGGAAACGAAAAGATAATAACTTTGTAACGGTTAATTGTGCCGCAATGCCAGAATCGCTTCTCGAAAGCGAACTATTCGGGCATGTGAAAGGTGCATTTACAAATGCAATAACAGATCGGAAAGGTAAATTTGAATTAGCTGATAATGGCACAATTTTTCTTGATGAAATTGGGGAGACAACAGAAAATTTTCAAGCAAAACTTTTACGCGTTATCCAGTTTGGTGAAGTTCAAAAAGTAGGTGCTGCAGAAATTAAACATGTAAACGTTCGTGTTATTGCAGCCACTAATAAAAATTTAGAAGAGCGTGTAAAAGAAAAACTTTTCCGCGAAGATCTTTATTACCGCCTCAATGTTCTTAAATTGGAGTTGCCACCTTTGCGTGAAAGAAAAGATGATATCGAATTGCTTGCTCTTCACTTCATACGCATGGAAGATTCTGAACTAAAAATTTCCAAAGCAGTTTTGAATAGTCTGACTAAAAACGAATGGAGAGGAAACGTTCGTGAGTTGGAATCAGTAATAAAACGCGCCGTTATATTTGCTAAATCTGAGAACAGAAAAATTATTCAGCTCAACGATCTATCGGAAGAATACCGTAAAGTTGACCGCGCTAATCTTGAAGATTTAATATTAGAATCGTTGCGTCATAAATCCTTTTCACATTCATCAATAAATGAAACAGCTAAGGAACTTGGCAATATCAACCGAACAGTTGTTTCAGAGAATCTGCGCGGAATGTTTTTCAAAAAGTATGTTGCTAATTCTTTTCAATTTGATAGAACTATCAGCGAACTAGCTCAAACTGACGATGAAGAATCTCTGGCACGACTGAGATCCAAAGCCGAAACATATATAGAGAACTTGCAGAAAGATCTGGCAAAAGTTAAAGTTAAGGAGTTTGAAAATATCAAATCCGTTTTCGCTTCAAAGTATAAGAACCTCCCGGCTAAATTTCATTCCCATCTAGATGAAACAATAAAAGATTTACTTAGAAAACTGCCTGCTTAACTCACTTCAGGCAATAAATATTAATTTACAGGCAATAAATTTTACTGTCTAATCCGATTCTACGGGGAAAATGCAATTTCTGCTGTTGGCACTCGTTATGCTTTAATTAAGCCAACCTTAACACATAAATGGAGCAATAAAATGTATAAACAAAAAATCTTTTTCGCGGTTTCGATCATAACAATTCTAATTTTTGGGTTTTACGGTTGCGATAAAATAAACCCTGTTG
>JAKAMS010000221.1 GCA_021812745.1 Bacteroidota bacterium
ATTTGTCTTTCGAAATCTGGGCTTCGAAAGTAATCTTTCCTTTTGCATCAACAATTTTTGCGGCTTCTGTGATTGTCCATCCTTTGTGGTTCTTTGCTACAAATTCATCAACACCTTTAGGCAGTTCCGATTTTGCAATGTCTATTTCTGTTTCTTTTAAGTTGCCTTGCTCATCAATTACTAAAGAAGTTGCTTTGCCTTCAAATTTGAATTCAGCTTCATATTCGGACTTTCCTTCTTTGCCCCATTTAACTTCTTTAACGGCAGGATAAAGTTTAGCAAATGTTGCTTTAGCTTTTTCCGATACTTTTACTTCTTTTTTATTCTGCGCTGAAGTAGTAATAACTAAAGCGAAAACGACTAACAACAAAATTGATTTTTTCATAACGGTTACTCCTTTGTTTTTAAGTTCAATACTAACTTAAAAAATGATTCTGGAGAAATTCTGGAGTAAGCACAATTATTTCCTTTCAAGAATTTCTTTTAACATTGCCTTTAATTCAATCAGTTCTTCTTTTATCTCGGCTATTTCTTTTTCAGCTTTAAGATTAACCTCAAAATCAGTTTCAGCACGAATTTCAGCATGTTTGGATTGAAGATTTTGTCCTACCATAATTAAAGGCATCAAGAATATTTGAATCATATTAGAAATGAATAGCCAAAGAACAAAAGCCGGATATGGATCGAAACGTATAAATGATGGTGCAAACATATTCCAGCAAAGCCATATTACAGTCCAAAAAAATATAATAGCAAAAAATCCGATTGTACCGACTTTATCGGTTATCCAGATAGCAAATTTTTCTGAATCTTTGAGAACTTCTTTATAAATATGGTTTGCATTTCTAATATTCATTTTTGCATCCTCATTATTTTTTTATTAATGATGAATAAATCTTCTTAAAGATAAAAAACACTGTAATTAGTAAAATTAGTATAACCAATACTAACAGTATATGATTATGAATCTGCTTAAGAAAAATATCCCATTCTTTACCAACATTGTATCCAAGAACGATAAACGTTACCGACCAGATAAGTCCTCCAGTATAAGCGAACAAAGCAAACTTGCTGTATTTAGTATCGGCACTGCCGGCAATAAGTGCGGTTAAATGTCTTACTCCAGGAATAAAATATCCAAACAAAAACAGCCATTCACCATAACCTTCAAACCACTTTTTTGTTTTTTGTATTCTTTCCTCATTAATATGAAAAAAACGACCGTGTTTGTGCAAAAAGTTTAATCCAAATTTACGACCGATAAAAAAACTGATTGATATTCCTGAAATGCTGCCCAGATATGCTGAAAATATAGTAGGAATAAGATAGAGATTGTTTTGTGAAATTAAATATCCTGCAAAGGTTAGAATAGTCTCATCGGGAATTGGAAACCCTAAAATTCCCAAAGCCATCGAAATGAATAAAGCAAAATAGCCGTATTGCCCTATCAGATGTAAAATTGTTTCTGTAATGGCAAATCCCTTTTTATGATTATTCAACACATAGGAAAATTGAATGTAAAAATACTGGAGAGAATGATGCCTAGCAACAAATCAGCTCATATACTTTCAACACCTTCTAATTTATTAGGATTTTGTTTGTTGGTTCTTACTTCTATAAAAATATCAAGATACAGTCAATCAACTTTAATAGATGAGTCTAAGGGTGTTGCCTCAATTTTACTAATAGAAGCAAGTATTCTCTCTTCTCAGTCAATGAGATCTTACAAAGAAAAACAAAGCGAAAATTTTGAAAATATTGCAGATTTGATTTTCTTATCATCACTCATCATTATTTTTACAATAACTTTTTTAGTCGCATTTCTAACCGTATTCTAAAATTGAAAAAAGAACAACTTTTAAAAATTGTAAGTAACTAAAACAGAATAATTACTATTAGAAATAGATGGCATAATAGAAATGTTTTTCTTGCTTAATACTTTTTCATCTTCAATCGCATATCTTTTTGAAACTATTTTCCCAAAAGAATAACCCATTGCTATTCCAAGAGGTAGATCGCTATACCAATGCATATCGTGAGCAACAAGACTTATCCCCAACAAACCTAGAATCCCATACGAAACCGGCTTAAGCCATTTTACTTCTGGATAATTTTCTGATATAACTGTTAAGAAAGCAGTTGCACTTGTAATATGCCCAGATGGAAAAGCATAATACTCCGGTTGTCTGTGTTGGTATTCTCCCAAATCCGGAAACAAATCCCAGTATCCTCCCGGTTTTGTATAAACAGCCGGGCTTTCTCTGCCGCTGATTCTTTTAAATAGTTGAACAAAAAGTCCTGAAGCAATAACAGCTTCTGCAGTTTGGAATGCTGTATTTTGTAAGCGTGTATCTTCAGTCAGATACCCAAATATTAAAGCCGCCCCTGAAAAACCGAGATGCCATTTTGCATCTCCTGTTTCAACAAAAGTATGTGTAAATGAATTTAATGAGTTTGACCGATTAACTATTTTTTTTGTGCCTTCCCAAGATTTATGATCGTAGAATATTAACCCCGTAGTAACAGTTGATAATAATACGATTGGCACAATGCTCTCTTTGGAAAATATTGAACTCCCAAAATCTAAAAAATCCATTGGAACATCTGTAATCACATGATAGAATCCGGGATAATTTCTTACTTCCGAATTGATTACAGATCTATGGTTTTGGAATGAATTAAGTTTTTCAGCTTTATTAAGTCCGAAAAGTAAATCCAATTCATTTTTTTCTTGCGCTGGTTGAGCAAATTTTATATACGGGAATGATAATACTACCAATAAAATTAATTTTATTTTCATTCCTTGTTCTTAATTATTCTTTAATCTTGTTTAACTCAGCAATCAATATGTAAAAGGGAAAAATCATTCTTTAATTAATTTTAATATTGTCGGCAATACGATTAAGAGGAGTGGCAGCGCTATGATAAATCCGCCTATAATAGCTATCGCCAGCGGTTGATGCATTTGAGCGCCGGTTCCAAGACCAAGAGCAAGTGGAAACAAAGCCACAATTGCGCCAAGGGCAGTCATTAATTTCGGTCGTAACCTTGTAGAGATTGAATAAACTATCGCTTCATCTTTATTCATTTGATTGTTGCGCGCTTCACTAAACTGCAGATATGTAAAGATGGCGTTCTCGCCTATTATTCCCACAATCATAATCATTCCGGTATAACTGCCTACATTTAACGGCGTGCCCGTTATATAAAGAGCCAATACACTTCCAATAAGTCCAAGCACAGCTATAAAGATGATAGCCAAAGAAACTTTTATATTTCTGAATAAAAACAGAATTACAGTAAAGACTAATAAGACGGCGGAAAAAAGAATCATTAATAATTCCTTAAATGCCTGCTGCTGCTCTGCGTAAGCGCCACCGTAAATAATTTGGTAACCTTTGGGCAGAATTAATTTTTTCTGCAATGTATTTTGAATTTCTTTAAGCGCCGTACCTAAATCAATATTATTCAGACGAGCGGTAACCGCAACCATTTCTTTAAGATTTTCTCTATCAATTTCCGCAACGCCTTTTGTTACAACTACGTTTGCAAATTCATCAATTGGTTTAAGTTTTCCATCCGGCAGAAAAATAAAATTCTTCTTTAAATTATTAAACGATACTTGCCCCGGTGCTTCAAGCATTCTAATATCAACAAGCCGGTTCTTCTCCAGAATATTCCCTGCTACAACTCCTTCAATTTTTGTCTGCATCTGAAATTGAAAATCGTTTGGCGTTAATCCGTATTGAGCAAGATTGGCAACTTTCGGTTCAAGATTGATAGAAGGACCTGCAATAGTAATTCCGTTGAATACGTCTGCCATACCATTAATGTTGGAAATTATATTTGATACAGAGTCTGCAATCATTGTTAGTTTATTCGGGTCATCGCCGTAAATTTTTATTTCAACCGGTTGAACAGAAGCCATCAGATCACCGAGCATATCTCCAATCACCTGTCCAAAATCAATCCGCAGTGCAGGCAATATTGATTCTACTTTTGTTCTAATTTCGTTTGAAACTTCATCCGTAGTTTTGCTTCTCTTTTTCTTTAATTGGATCAAATAGTCGCCGCGGTTTGGTTCGGTAATAAAAAATCCCATCTGCGTTCCGGTTCTTCTGGAAAAAGATTCAACTTCCGGAGTGTTCTGCAATACTTTATCAACTAGTTTCAGCATTTTATCTGTTGCTTCCAACGATGCTCCATTCGGACTTGTATAATCAAGAACAATAGAACCTTCATCCATATCCGGTAAAAATCCCGAAGGCAATGTTGGAATAATGAAATAAGCCGAGACAATTAGAAGAAAAATAAATAGTGCCGAGATCCACGGTCTTTTAATGAAGAAGTAGATCCAATTTCTTTGTTTAATATTTTTAGAATTTTTGACTGTATGTTCTTCTTTTGAAAACAAAACATAAATTACAGGCAGACCAATCCAAGTAACAAAGAAAGAAGAGACAAGAGTTATAATCATTGTGTCTGTCATTACTTTGAAATACGCTCCGGCAACTCCTCCCATCAAAACAAATGGAAGAAAAATCACAATCGTGCTGAGCGACGAACCGACCATTGCAGGGAAAAGATATTTGACGGCTTTAGTCACAAGCGCATAACTGCTCTCTTCCGGATATTCTTCGTGCGTGCGGTGGATTTGTTCAACAACAACTATTGCGTCATCTATAATTAGTCCAATCGCCGCGGCAATCGCGCCAATTGTCATTATGTTAAATGTATAATTTAGCGCGTATAATATTATTAGAGTTAAACCCAGCGTTATTGGAATAGTAATAAGAATTACAGAACTTGCTTTGAATGAACGCAAAAATATTATTGTTACAAAGATCGCTAGTAAAAGTCCGATCCATAAAACATCTTTTAAGCTGCTGATTGAATCGCTCACAAAATCCGCTTGATTGTAAAATGATTTTAACGATACTCCTTGCGGAAGAACGCTTTCTATTTCTTTGAGCTGATTCTGCACTCCGGTTGATACATCAATTAGATTTGCATTTGGCTGTTTCAA
>JAKAMS010000222.1 GCA_021812745.1 Bacteroidota bacterium
GAAATTAAAATGGAATCTTACTCAAACGTTTGGGATAATTTACCTAAACCAGTCTGGTCGGTTCAGCCGAAACCGATGGAAGCATTTGATCAATACGAAGGATTTATTTTGTATAAGACAAAGTTGATCGGGCATAAAAGCGGAAACCTTACTATAACTGATTTGCACGATTACGCAACAATTTTTTTTAATGGCAAATATATTGGTAAGCTTGATAGACGTGAAGCCGAAAAAACAATTGAACTTCCCAAGAGTGATATAAAAGATCCTGTCCTGGAAATTTTTGTTGAGGCGATGGGAAGAATAAATTTTGCGCAACAGCTGATAGACAGAAAAGGAATTACCGACCGGGTTACTCTTAACGGAATGACTTTGATGAACTGGGATGTTTACAACCTTCCTTTCAATTCCAATTACATTCGGTCAATCAGGCAATCTGCAACAGTTCAAGAAAAACCCGGAATATTTTTTAAGGGAACATTTGATCTGAACGAAATCGGCGATACATATATTGATATGAGCAATTATAAAAAAGGCGTGGTGTTTGTAAACGGAAACAATCTTGGTCGTTATTGGGAAATCGGACCGCAGAAAAGATTGTACTGCCCTGCTCCATTCTTGAAAAAAGGAAACAATGAGATTGTTGTATTCGATCTTCAGGTAACAAAATCTGAAAACGTGCGAGGCAAAAAAACTTTGGACTAATTATTTTGTGGCATTCAAGACTGCCGCTAATATATTCACAAAGAAAGGAATAAAAATGTTCTCAACGGTCAGATACTTTATTAAAACCAGCATAACTTTTCTTGTGTTGGGAATTCTTACCGGACTTTATATGGTTATAGCGCGTTATTATTTTAACACTTGGGCGCCACCCGACTTAGTTTCTGCCCATACACATATAATTCTCGTCGGTGCAGTAATGATGATGATAATGGGTGTGGCTTTATGGTTCTTTCCCCGTCCGGAAAAAGACGACAAGCTTTACAAACCAAATCTAATTCTCGCAGCTTATTTCATAATTACCATTTCCACCGCTTTAAGATTTATTTTCCAAATAGTATCTTCGTTCGTTCAAATAAATGAAATAATAAAATTTTTGCTTCTTCTTTCTTCTGTAAGTCAAGTTCTTGGAATAATAATTTTCTTTGTTTCTATTTGGGGAAGAATAAGATCGGTCGGGAGCCACATCAGAGAAGCGAAAGGCGAAAAGTTTTAACAAATAATCATGGAAATCTTATGTCATCGCGAAGAGATTTTATTAAAAAAGGCGGACTTGCGCTTGCCGGAATTGCCATCACGAAAGATTTAGCTGCAAGTGAAGTAACTATTCCATCAAATTCGTTTCTTTCTTCAAATAATTTTATAAGTAAGCGTCCAAAACAAAGCGAGCGGAAATTCATAAGTGATTCTGTTGAAGCTAAAATTGCAGAGGTAAAAAACGACATTGCCGATCCGGAACTCGCTTGGCTTTTTGAAAATTGCTATCCAAACACACTCGATACTACCGTAACTCATAAACTCATAAACGGCAAGCCGGATACTTTCGTAATTACCGGCGATATTAATGCTATGTGGCTGCGCGATTCAACTGCACAAGTGTGGCCTTATCTTCCATTGACGCATGACGATAAAAAATTACGCGGTCTAATCGCCGGAGTAATCAACCGGCAAACAAAATGTATTCTTATTGATCCGTACGCAAATGCATTCAACGATGGACCAACGGGAAGTTACTGGGATAAAGATGAAACGGAAATGAAGCCGGAACTTCACGAACGCAAATGGGAAATTGATTCGCTGTGTTATCCGGTTCGTCTCGCTTACGGATATTGGAAGACAACGGGTGATACATCTGTCTTTGATGATGATTGGAAGCGCGCCATGAAACTTATTTACAAAACATTTATAGAGCAGCAGCGAAAAGAAAATTTAGGACCATACAAGTTTGGCAGAAAAACTTCATGGCAATTAGACACTCTTGCCGGCGGCGGTTATGGTAACCCGGTTAAACCTGTTGGTTTGATCTGTTCAATGTTCCGGCCATCCGATGATGCGACTACTTTTCCATTTTTAGTTCCGTCGAATTTCTTTGCGGTAAAAACTTTAAGACAATTAACCGAATTATTCGGCAAAGTTATCCGGGATAAAAACGCGGCATTCGAGTTCATGATGCTTGGCGATGAAATAGAAGAAGCTCTTCAAAAATATGCTTTGGCTGAACATTTAGATTTTGGAAAAATATTTCCTTACGAAGTAGACGGCTTTGGCAATAAGCTTTTTATGGATGACGCAAATGTTCCAAGTTTATTATCGCTTCCCTATCTAGATGCAGTTGATCTTAATGACGAGATCTATCAGAATACAAGAAAATTTTTATTCAGCGAAAACAATCCCTATTTTTTCAAAGGGAAAGCGGGAGAAGGAATTGGAGGACCGCATGCCGGATTCGGCAAAATATGGAACTTAAGCATTATCATGCGCGGATTGACGAGCAAAAACGAATCTGAAATTTTAACATCTATCAAGACATTAAAATCTACACACGCCAACACCGGATTTATGCATGAATCATTTGATAAAGATGATGCATCAAAATTTTCTCGCTCATGGTTCGCATGGGCGAATACTTTGTTCGGCGAGTTTATTATCAAAGTACATTCTGAAAATTCGGAATTACTGAAAACAAAATTTTAATTACTAATTATGGATTTCAAAATGAAAACAAAATTAATTCTAATCGTTTCTCTTTTGTTTGTTCAAAGCATTTCCGCATATACTATTTTGGGAAGAACGGATAATCCAGATAAAATTGACAAAACCGTTTATGCTGAAAAAGTGAAGCAAGAATTTCTTCACGCGTGGGATGCATATAAAAAATACGCGTGGGGTCACGACCAGTTAAAACCTCTGAGCAAAAGTTACCGCGACTGGTACGGCGAAGGTCAATCTTTATTGATGACTCCGGTTGACGCATTTGACACGATGGTATTAATGGGTTTAAAGAAAGAATCCGATGAAGCTAAACAACTTATTTTCGAAAAACTCTCATTCGATAAAAATTTATTCGTTCAAAATTTTGAAGTTACTATTCGTTTACTCGGCGGTTTACTTTCCGCATATCAGCTTGACGGCGATAAAAGATTTTTAGATTTGGCGGAAGATCTGGGTAAACGGTTGCTGCCGGTATTTAATTCTCCAACCGGAATGCCTTACATAAATGTTAATCTTAAAACCGGCGAGACAAAAGGAAAGATTAACAACCCTGCCGAAATTGGAACATTGACTTTAGAGTTTGGAACATTGAGCAAGTTAACCGGGAACCCGGTCTATTTTGAAAAAGCAAAAAAAGCAGTTGTTGAACTATTTAACCGCCGCTCTAAAATTGGTTTAGTCGGAACTACGATTGATGTTGAAACAGGCGAATGGAAAGATACATCAAGTCACATCAGCGGAATGATAGATTCATATTATGAATATCTGCTGAAAGCATGGAAGTTGTTTGGCGACAAAGATTTCAAAATAATGTATCAAAAAAGTATTGCCGCTGTTAACAAATACCTCGCAGATAAAACCGAAACCGGCTTGTGGTACTGTCAAGTTGATATGAACACCGGCAAACAGATTTCTCAAAACTTCGGTGCGCTTGATGCTTTTTTTCCTGCCGTTCTGGTTTTGGGCGGAGATTTGAAACACGCTGTTCAATTGCAGGAATCCGTTTACAAAATGTGGATGATGAATGGAATCGAGCCGGAAGAGTTCAATTATAAAACCAATAAAGTGAATTACCCGAATTATGTTTTACGTCCTGAGGCAATCGAATCCGCTTATTATCTTTATCATTTTACTCATGAAGAGAAATACCTTCAGATGGGGAAAACTTTTTTTGACAGCATTGTCAAATACTGCAGAATTGATGATGGGTATGCCGCATTAAAAAGCGTTATTACAAAAGAAAAAAGCGATCAGATGGAAAGCTTCTTCTTTGCGGAAACGCTTAAATATTGTTATCTCTTTTTCGCTCCCGCTGGAACTATTGATTTTGACAAAATTGTTTTTAATACAGAGGCGCACCCACTTAAAAAATTTGGTAATAAATAGATGAAAGAGATCACTAAAAAATATACGAACGGCGAAGTAACCGTTATTTGGAAACCGAACATTTGCATTCATTCGGCAATTTGTTTTAACGGTCTGCCGCAAGTCTTCGACCCTACAAGCAGACCATGGATTAATATTGGCGCGGCAAACACAGAAAGAATTGTCAATCAGATTAAGCAATGCCCCTCTGGTGCGTTAAGTTTTTATATGAACAACGAAAGTCAGAATAATATTGAAAGAGCAGATGAAGAAATTAAGGTTGAGGCAACTCCAAATGGACCGCTTCTGGTTTATGGAAATGTTTTAGTTAAAATGAGCAGCGGTGAGGAAGAGAAGAAAAAAAATGTAACCAAATTTTGCAGATGCGGCGGTTCAAATAATAAACCATATTGCGACGGCACACACAAAACAAACGGCTTCAAGGGATAATGAGAAATAAAATTGTATTAATTACCGGCTCGACAGATGGAATTGGAAAACAAACCGCAATCGAATTGGCATTACTTGGTGCGCATGTTATTATCCACGGTAGAAATGAAAGCCGTGTTGAAAAAACAGTTGAACAACTGAAGGATGAGAATGCCGTATTTAATAAAATTGACGGCTTTACATTTGATTTATCATCTCTTCACCAGGTAAAACAATTTGCTGACACGATAAAAAATCAATTTGACCGCATTGATGTTCTCATTAATAATGCCGGAGTTTATTTGAAAAATAAGATGCTAAGTGAAGATGGGTTTGAAATGACTTTTGCGGTGAATCATCTTTCTCACTTTCTTCTTACAAATGAATTGCTTCCGTTGCTAAAGAGAAGTAATGAGGGAAGGATTATTCATGTAAGTTCTATGACTCACCAAAGTGCCAAACTTGAATGGGACAACCTTAATGC
>JAKAMS010000223.1 GCA_021812745.1 Bacteroidota bacterium
CTATTGAGGAAAATTTTTCCACAATATCTTTCTCATCAATTATTAAAAGACCGGACAGTATCAACGTTCCGGTCTTATTTATTTTCAGTTTGATCTCATCCGCGATTTCCAGAAGAATATGTTTGTTGATATTCGCAACTATTAAATCAAAATTATTTTCTTTGATTTGGTGAATTTCAGCTAAACGAATATCAACCTTCTCTTCAAGGTGGTTCGCCTTCACATTTTCATTCCCGTTTAGGGAACACCATTCATCGTTGTCTATGCAAACAGCAGATTTTGCGCCGAGCATGACCGAGCAAATGCCCAGCACTCCGGTTCCGGAGCCAACATCCAAAACTTTTTCTCCTCCCCGCAAATATTTTTCAATGAGTTGAAGAACAAGTTTAGTGGTAGCATGCTCGCCGGTTCCAAAAGACATTTTGGGATCTATAGTAATAATAATTTGATTCGGCTTTGCTGTGTAATCTTTGAATGATGGTTTAATAACTACCCGGTCGGTTACTTCAATCACGCGTACGTTTTTTTCATATTCTTCGTTCCAGTTTTTATCTTCAAGCGTTTCTACTTCAATAGTGAAGGAATGAATCTGCCCATCATCAACAAGCTGACCTAAAATATTTTCCAAGTCGCCTTGAGAAATATTTTTTGTTGAACCGGCAAAAACAATTAAACCGTTATCGGTTTCGTTGATGCCGTCAAGATCAAGCTGCCAGAGTAAGCCGCTGACAAGTTCAACATTAACTGGGTCTGTTTGAATTCTGAATTGTTTATAAGTTTTCATCTCTCACCATTTTAAAAAATTAATTTGTTTCAAAAATAATTTTACAAACGTTGTCTTGTATTGTCCGTGCTTCATTTGAACTGCCGGTGTAATTCTGAATCAAAATTGAAAAAGCAATCAAGTGCTCATTCCGGCTCAATAAATAGCCGGATAAATTGCTTACACCGCTTAGCGAACCTGTTTTTGCAAATACATGTTTGTATGCGGAAGTTTCTTTCATTCGATTCTTCAATGTTCCATCATAACCCGAAACTGGAAAAGAATTCGAAAGTTTTTCAAAAATTTTTGACTGTTTGTAATAAAAATATTTTAGTACTTCTGTAAGTAATTCTGCAGAAAGTAGATTGTAAAAAGATAATCCGGAACCGTCAACAAATGTATAATTTTTAGGATTCAATCCGGCAAGAGTTATTAAACTATCTACCAAGACAATTCCATTTTTTGCCGAAGCGCGATTGCCATGAATACTTAACGAAAGTGCCCTCAATATCAATTCAGCGCTCAAATTATCGCTGGTTTTATTTGTGTTTATTATAACCGGATTAATATTACGTTCAAAAGAGGAGATGAAAACTGCATCCTTGTTCAATTTCAGCGTATCAACTTTTCCGCAAAATGAAATTCCATTCCTTTCAAAACTTTCTCTCATCAAATACAGAAAATAAAAAGCCGGATTGAAAACATTAAGCTGGACAGTGTCATGTTTTGCGGATTTTAAAAAATTTCCATTGATAATAATTTTATTCTTACGGTTAATCCAATCCCGAGTGATTTTTAAGGTGGTCTTGCCAGTATCAACGGTAGCAGAAGAATTCTCCACTGTGAAAAATTTTGTGGCGGGATTTAATTCTACGACAGCCGGTTTGCCTATGACGTTAGGTTTAACAACAATACGAATACAATTTTTGTTAATTGTAAGTGGTGTCAGATAAGCGGCAAAAGATTCCGGATCATCATCCCACATCCAGCCCTTGCCCCAGAAAAGTGAATCCATTGCAGAGACATCGGCATAAATATTCCCGGTAATTCCTTTTATCCCACAATGTTTGACTGCTCTAACAAGCGAATCTAAATCGGTTGAATTGAAATCCGGGTCGAATCCCCCAACTATATAAATATCACCGTTGCAAATGGAATCTTTTATTTCTCCGGTATGATAGACCGAAGTTTTGAAATTGTAATTATCGCCAAGAAAAAGATAAGCAGCGCCGGTTGTTAATATTTTTTGATTGGAAGCGGGGCGCATCAAAAGTTTTTCGTTGTGTTGATAGACGGATTTATTTTCTGTTAAATCGTAAACAGAAATTGCAGCCTGAGTTGATTTGAAAAAATCTGTAGTTAGTAAACTATCAATTCCGTTTTGTTTTAAAACGGGCACTTCTTTGAATGTTACACAAGCCTGAAGGAGTAACGAGACAATGAACAAAAGAACTAATAATTTTTTTCTTTGAGTTATCATATATGCATTAGTTAAAAATATTCACGCTCACGGAAATCAACACCGATTTCCTCAGTTACAAATTTTTTTGCTGCTTCCGAATCAACTTCGCTTAATCCAACAATTGATAAGACTACACGTGTATAATTTTTTGCTTTCTTTGCAAAGTCTAACATTTCAGCATGCATCGAAGGATCAACGCGCATCAATTTTCCGTATTGCTCTGCGTCAATCGAATTTAAGCTAATAGAGACAGTATCAATCAATCCTTCCAGTTCTGGAGTGATATCCCTTTTGTTGATGACATTCCCATGACCATCACTGTTCATACGTGTAAAACCGCCATTATTTTTAATGTAGCCAGCAACTTCTCTGACTACATCCCAGCGGATTGTCGGTTCTCCGTAGCCGCAGAATACAATTTCCTTGTAATTTTTTGGATCACCAATTTCTTTAATATATACTTCTGCATCCGGTTCTTCGGATTTTGTCATCTTAAGATTGTAACCATTAATAACTGCCTCACCTTTGCGGTCGCAAAAAATGCAATCTGCATTACACCGGTTTGTAACATTGATGTAAAGCGATTGCCCAATTTTGTAAGTGTAACTTAAACTTGGTTTCATTCCAATTCCAAAAAGTTTAAAAGCATTGTAAGAAGTTGCTTTGCCAACATCTTCTTTCGTTAAGCGGTGAATCTCAGCGATTTTTTCTGCGATCAGATTAATATAAGCCGGTTCATTCCGCTGACCGCGATGTGGAATGGGTGTCATAAACGGCGAATCAGTTTCGAGCAGTAAATTTTCAATTGCAACCCTGCTTAAAACTTTACGGACACTCTCAGCATTTTTAAATGTTGCAATCCCCGGAAAAGAAATGTAATGATGCATCTCTACAAGTTCGCGTGCGTCTTCGACCGAGCCTGCAAAACAATGGAACTGCGCGCGCAATCCGGAATCTTTGTATTTTCGAGTTATATTCATAACATCATCATTAGACTCACGGTTATGCACAATAATTGGAAGATTTAATTTAAGTGCCAATTGAATTTGTTCTTCGAATGCTTTTATCTGTATCTCGCGCGGAGAAAAATCATAGTAATAATCCAAACCTATTTCACCGACCGCAACGACCTTTTTGTTCTTGGCAAGTTCTTCAAGTTCGCTTAGTAGTAAGTTACTCCAATCCTTTGAATCATGAGGATGAACCCCGACAGCAGCATAAACACATTCATATTTGTTTGCAAGGTCAACTGCTTGGATAGATGTTGCAATATCTGTTCCGGGCACAATGATAAAATTAACACCGGCTTGAATTGCTCGGTCAATTACTTGATCAACTTCACCTTCAAAATTTTTGTAAAACAGATGTGCGTGTGTATCTATGAACATATTCAGGTCTTTCTAAATTATCTTTTGTCTTAATCCTAATCTTGCTCTTTAATGTTAGATAATATTGAAGCTGTTAAGTATAGTAAGTGCAACAATAATACTTGATTTATCTAAATTACTTCTCCGATTATAATTCCTTTTTCAAGGGATGCCTCTGATATTTGTAATGCTTTATCAACATCATTTTTATCAACAATGGCAATCAATCCTATTCCCATATTGAAAGCTTCTCTCATCTCATTATCAGCAATTTTTCCGGTTTCCTCAATCAACTTGAATATTGGCGGTAAATCCCATGCATTCCAGTTAATTTTGATTTGCAGATTTTTGGGAACAACACGTTTTGTGTTGCCGATAATTCCGCCGCCGGTAATATGAGAAAATGCGTGGACGGAAACATTTTCTTTTAATTTTTTGATCAGGTCCAAATATGATTTATGTACTTTCAATAATTCTTCACCGATAGTTCCATTAAGCGAATCATGTTTATCATTCACAGAAAACTTTTCTAATAAAACTTTTCTTGCAAAAGAATATCCATTTGTATGAAGCCCGGTTGAAGAATAACCAATCAACACATCTCCGGCTTTAACAGTTCGACCGTCAATTACTTTATCACGTTCTACAATTCCTACAATTGTCCCGGACATATCATATTCATTTTCATCATAAAGCCCCGGCATCTCTGCAGTTTCTCCTCCAATTAATGCAACACCGTTTTCTCTGCACGCAATTGAAAATCCTTTTATTATCTGTTCGGCTTTTTCCGGCACAAGTTTTCCGAAAGCAAGATAGTCCATAAAATATTGTGGCTCAGCTCCGCAAACCGCAATATCGTTAACACAGTGATTTACCAAATCTTGCCCAACGGTATCATGTTTATCCATTGCGAAAGCAATTTTTAATTTTGTACCGACTCCATCAACACTGGATACGAGCACGGGATTTTTCCATTTGTTCAAATCAACTTCATAAAAAGCACCGAAATGACCGATGCCAGATAAAACATTTTTATTAAATGTTGATTTAGCAAGTGATTTTATCTTTTCAACTGTTTCTTCACCCGCCTGAATATTAACACCGGATTCTTTGTAGGTAATTGCCAAAATGTCCTCAAAAAAATTCTATCGAAATATAACTATAAACCTGATAGTTTTTATTACCCGGCTTTTTGAAAGAAATTATTTAGTTTCTTTATGCTAAACGAAAAAGAGAAAAAATTGAAATAATATGAAAGAGCTTCGGTGTAGATTCAATTACAGCAAATTTTCTTAATTTTTGATAACTTTGAACCCGCTAAAAATGAGTATGTTTGATTTACAATGGAAGAATATCAGTTAAAAGATAGAGAAAAAGCGATTTTAC
>JAKAMS010000224.1 GCA_021812745.1 Bacteroidota bacterium
ATAATGATTGTCTGACATTAATTTATCTCCAAAATTTTTCTGAACAAAATTACCTAAACAACATGAATTATAATAATGATTAGATGGAATTTTTGTCTAATGGATTCACTAGAGCTAATAGGAGGTTTACATTCACATTTTCAAAAAAGAGGCGTTCCGTTTTAATCCATTTAATTTAGCGCGTTTTATAGGACTTGTTTCAAATCTTTGTTTGAATATTTCCGCAGTCATTTCTTCAATTTCATTTAGAGAAATTTCTTTATTGCCAGACGGTTCAAATTCTTTTTGATATGTATGAATAGAAAATTTTTTGTTCCAAGGACATACATCCTGGCATATATCGCAACCGAAGATCCAATCATCAAATTGATTTTTGAACGTAGCGGGAATTTCTCCCTTATTCTCGATAGTTAAAAATGAAATACATTTATTTGCGTCAACCACATATTCATTAACAATTGCTTTGGTGGGACAAGCATCAATACATGCCGTGCAAGAGCCGCAATAATCTGTTACCGGCTTACTGTATTCAAATTCATAATTAGTAATAACCGTTGAAAGGAAAACCCAGCTCCCAATTTCGCGCGTAATAATATTAGTGTGTTTTCCAAGCCAGCCAATTCCGGCACGTTTAGCCCAAACTTTATCCATAACGGGACCGGTATCAACATAAGTCAAACATTCAAAAGCCGGATCTAATTTTTGCAATTCCTCTTCCAACAATTCTAGCTTTTCCCAAATTATAAGATGATAATCTTTTCCCCACGCATATCTTGATACTTTTCCTAATCTAGTTGATTCGTTTGATTCAATTTTGTGATGATTCTCTGTATAATAATTCATAGCAAGAGAAATTACGCTCCTCGCATAAGGCAAAATGTTTTTAACATCAAACCGCTTTTCGATGTTGCGGCTCATATAATCCATTGAAGCGTGATAACCGTTGGCAAGCCATTCTTTCAAATGTTCGGTTTCATCCGGAAGAGTTTGTGCGGAAGCAAATCCGATGAGATCGAATCCAAGTTCTTTCGCTTTTTCGATCACTATTTGGTTTGTGAGTTTCAATATCTGAGTACCTAAGTGAATGAGTTCCTAAGTGCCTAAGGATAAAAGGTGAGTTCTATCTTTCGTTAACCTCAACTTCGCTCGGTCTGACATCATTTCTTTTTTATTTTTTTCTTCATTCCTTCTTTCCTTTATTTATTCTTTCCATTATTCACTACCATCTATATTTTTTTTTATAAACTTTTATATAGACATGTTCATCAATGATCTTAACTTCATAAGAATCTAATCCCTTTACGGCACCGGGTACTTTTCCGGTTTTTAAGTCGAACTGCCAGCCATGTGCCGGGCATTCTACCTTTCCATCATCAATAAATCCATCGTAAATGATTGCCGCTTTTTGATGAATGCACATATTGCTCAGAGCGTAAATTTCCCCGCCAACTTTGAAAACAGCAATATCAACATCATTAACAAAAAATCTTCTGCCAATCTTTTCTTTCAGATCGGAATATTTGCAAACTTTGAAGAAGCCGTCAAGTTCATTCATTAAATCATCTCTGTAAAGACTTGATCAATAGAAAATCCCTTGTTAGACTCAGCAACTGTAGCCATAATAACTTCTGGATCGTGTTCAAAAAATAATTTCCAATTACCTTCAACAGCTTGAGGAAGAAATTTTTTCTTTTCTTGAACTGTGATTAGCGGCTGCAAATCGTAACCCATCACATATGGTATTGGAATGTGAGATGTGAATGGGAATAGATCTCCACAGTAGAGAATTGTATTAGATGAATCATGAATTTTAATCATCTGCTGAAAAGATGTATGTCCGTTAATTGTTATAAAATCAATTTCATCATCAAACGGAACGTCTCCATCAACAAAGTGAAGTAATCCTTCTTTGTGGAGCGGCATAAAACGGTTTGAGATAAAGCTTCCGCGGTCGCGGTCTGTTGGATTTACCGCCCACTCAAAATGTTTTTTCTGTATATAATATTTCGCGTTAGGAAATGCCGGAATCCAGTCTCCTTCTTTCAAAATTGTTGAGCCGCCGGTATGATCGAAATGAAGATGCGTTAAAAGCACGTCAGTAATTTCTTCAGGTTTAATTCCAAGTTTATCAAATGATTTGTGCAATGTATTTACAGATTGATCCAGTCTGTATATCTTCACAAATTTCTCATCCCAATCTGAGCCAATACCAGTATCAATCAAAATTCTGCGGGAGCCGCCAACCAGCAAAAGGTTCCTTGCACTCAATGAAACGCGGTTAAGTTCGTCTGCCGGATTAAATTTGCTCCATAGCGGTTTTGGTATAATTCCAAACATGGCGCCGCCATCCAGTCCAAACGATCCGGTTTCAATTACATGTAATTCATATTTGCCGATTTTCATCTTTTTGCTTTTTGATTATTTTGAAAATGATATCTTTGAATGAAAGTTACAAATAAGTAAGGATATTTTTATGAACAACAAACCTAATAATGAATTTGTTCACCAATCCATTCTTAAATCGGTAAAGCTAGCCGTAATTGTTCTATTGTTTAGTTGTTCAATTGTCGGTCACATTGAAGCCCAGTCGGACAAAGAATTAAAAGTAATGACGTTTAATATCCGATATGGAACTGCTGATGATGGGGACAACAGCTGGCAGTTTAGAAAAGAAAATGTTGTGAAGACAATTAATAATTTCAATCCGGATTTGTTCGGCTTACAGGAAGCACTACAGATTCAGATTGACGAACTTCTTAAACAAATGCCAGAATATGCTTGTTTAGGTGTTGGGCGCGATGACGGTAAATCTGCAGGAGAACATTCATCCATTTTTTATTTGAAGAACCGTTTTGATGTTGATTCAACCGGAACGTTCTGGTTCTCGGATACTCCGGATATTATTGCTTCCAAAAGCTGGGGAAATAATATTACGCGCATTTGTACTTGGGCGCTATTAGGTGATAAACTTTCCGGTAAAAAGTTTTACATCTTTAATGTTCATCTCGATCATGAATCACAGCCATCACGCGAAAAAAGCACATTACTCCTTATGAAACGAATTTCCGAAAAAACTTTGCCGGTTATTCTAACCGGGGATTTTAACTGCGGTGATAGTAATCCCGCGATAAAAACAATTCTTTCATCGGGGATGATTGATACTTACCGGAAACTTCATACTAAACAACCGAATGAAGGGACCTATCATTCATTCAAAGGTGATACAACGGGAGATAAGATTGATTTTATTTTTGTTTCAAATAATTTTGAAGTGAAGCAATCTGAAATTATAAGAACAAACTATAATGGTAAATATCCATCGGACCATTTTCCCGTAACTACAATCATTAATTTGGAATAGCTTAGATGGAAGTTTTGAAGTCCGGATATTGATCATCACTAAAAGAAAGCTGATCATTTTCATCATTTTCCATTCAAAGAAATTATTCTATATTGAATTTAAAATGTAAATGATTTTAGGCGGGGTATTATGATCACCAGGGGATTTATACTGGTTATTTTCTTATTGTTCCTTTTTATTCAATCAGTCTCAGCACAGTCAGTAAAAATTGTCAAAATTCTTGACTCAAATCTTTTTGAACTTGAGGACGGCAGAAAAGTTAAACTTGCCGGAATTGATTCACCACAACTAAACAATCCTATTCCTCTTTTTGCAGAAACAGCGAATTATGCTGTTGCATATTATAAAAGCACTCTTTTAAGACGAAGTGTTATTCTACAAACCATCTCTAAAGTAAATAATAAAAATTATGAACTTGTTTATCTCTGGTTAGAGTATCCACTCGAAGATTTGGACTTTAATCAAAGAATCTTGGAAAGAGGGTTCGGAAAATTTATAAACAATGTTGATTCGACCAAAACAGATGTTTTAATAGAAGCAGAAAAATATGCAGCGGCAAACAATGAAGGCATTTGGAAATATTACATACCGAATTTTTCAGACACGCTCGATGGAGATTTGCATGATGTAAATACTGTCCAACTAATAAAAATAGATTCAACCAGAATTAAAAAGAATTTCGGACCAAGACCAATTTATGTTTCCATGCCAGCTGAAATATTGGCCGGTTCAATCTCGACAATTATTGCTTCTCTGGCAAGCGGCTTACTTTATTCTGCAGTAGTACATGAGCATGGGGAATTTGCCGGATTGGGCGCTGCTTTATTCGGTATTGCCGTCGGCTACGTCTTTGGGTTTCCTTCCGGTGTTTATCTTGTTGCGAGTCATGATAATCCGAATCTTTCTTACCTAGCCACACTAGGATCCAGTTTAGTCATGACTATTCTAAGCAGCGCAATAGCTTCAACGTATACAGGAAAAGAACGCAATCACTTTACTTATTACATTGCGGGTTTTTCACCAATTATCGGCTCGTTATTGTATGTCCACGCATTTCCGCCATCACCGCCGACAACAGAAGATTTGATAAAGCAAAATTTGGAATACAAAAAAATCGAGAGCTTCAAAGATTATTACGATTCAAAAATTAGTTTCAGAATGGAATTGATGCGGATTTATTTTTAAAAGAAAGGGCGACAAGAGTCGCCCTTAAAATTACAAATTCATTTTAGTCTAAGTTAAATGCTGTTAACTATCTTCCTAAACCATCCAAATATTCTTTTCTTTTTAATAGAGTTTCTTCATCTTCAACATGTTTAGGATCCGGTATGCAGCAATCAACCGGACAAACAGCCGCGCATTGCGGTTCATCGTGGAAACCTTTGCATTCGGTACATTTATCAGGCACAATATAGAAAAAATCGGTAGAGAAAAATCCGTTAGCGCCTGATGGAGCCGCTTCACCATTGCCATAACTTTTAGCGCCTAATTTCCATTGAGCGCCGCCTTCATAAATTGCCGTGTTGGGGCATTCTGGTTCACATGCACCGCAGTTAATACATTCGTCTGTTATCATTATTGCCATAACTG
>JAKAMS010000225.1 GCA_021812745.1 Bacteroidota bacterium
CTGTGAATTGCGCCATCTACACCGCCTCCTCCTAGAAGAGAATTATTTGCAGCATTCACAATTGCATCAACATGAAGTTTTGTAATATCGCCTTCAACTATTTCTATTCGTTTATCCATGATTATAAATCTTTTATGAATCTTGAGATCAGATCAGAATGTTCCGGGAATAATTTATTCATTTCATCTTTGTCAGCAATTTCAAAATCTGTGAAATCGAATCCCGGTGATACGGTGCAGCCAATTAATGAATAGGATTTTTTTTCAACTACCTCTGCGGCAAACCAAATTCCCGCACGAATTACAAATTGCGGAAGTTGATCGTACTCAACTTGATCTCCAATTTTAATCTGGAAATATTTATTCCTCTCAAGGCAATGAAGAAGAAGAGCAGAACCTTTGTAGTGATGCCATACTTCATCGGATTTTAATCTATGGAAATGAGAAACCTGATTCCCCTCGAGCAAATAATATATTGATGTTGAAAAGTTTCTCTCACTTTTATAACGCTTTGGTAGAGAGGATTGCGGAATAATTTCATTTGAACGGTATATCTCTTTAAAATATCCGCCTTCGGGGTGAGCCATTAATTGAAGTTTTTCAATTATGTTCTTCGCTTCATTTACCATTTTATTGTCAGATTTCCCGATTCATATTATGTAACATCAGAAAATCATTTGTCTCCATCAAGTTCTTTTTCTGACAATAAATTTAATTCGGCGGCAAATTAATGTCTTAAAATAATTTTTATTCTCAACATGAAACGCCGTACTTCTTCCAATATTTCGAAAATGACCTTAAAAGCAGGTTAACTTATGGCACTTTAGTTGAGTCAGTTCTGTATCAAAATTTAAATTGCTATGGAATTAATAGAAATAATTTCTGATATACTAGTTTTTGGCGGGGTGATGCTGGTTTTAGTAGTGCTTATCTCATTTTTCCTTTCTAAGGCAAAGTTGGAAAGCGGCAATGCTAGCACAAATAAAGCGTTAACGAATAGCACAGCTGCACAGTTGAGAATAAACAATGAGCAGAAAGATTTTAGGAAAAACCAATCTGTAGTTAATCCGCAAATTTTCCAACTCAATAATTATTCATCCAGAAAACTAAAAATTGTTAGAAAAAGAACCGTTGACACGAGAGATGCACAAGAAAGAATGATGCCCGATAACGAACATCTAGTATCAACCAACGGAAACAGAACACGTTACACAATAGTGAATGATGAGCTTAACAAATCGAGTAAAGCAGCCAATTTCTATTTTTAATTTTTTATTTCAACATCACACTCAATAACCCTTTCAACTACAACTACCTAAAAGCAAAAATTCTTCATTTGCATAACATTAGTACAACTACTAAGGTTTTTTGCCAAAAATGGGTAAAAAAAGTCAAAAGTTTAGTACAACTACTAATGTTTTATCCCAAAGTACGATATAAATTTGCTCCGAATTTATTGGATACAATGAGGAATGAACTCGGATTCAAAAAAGAAAATAACAGCAGCTTTTATGATTGGATATTTTACTTCTCTTTTACAGAACGAAATGATAGGAGAAGAAGATCAATCGAACCATGATCCATTTTTTTTGATGATGGCGCTGAATGTAAAAATCTTTTCCACTATGTCCGATCTTCATAGTGATCTTTTTGGCGAGTCGTTCCCAAGTATAAATTTTATAAAAAGTATGGACGATCTTAAAGTAACTCTATCTGATCTTAGTGAGATGATTTCAGAAAAGATTCAGAGGGGGGGTGAATCTTTTCTGGAAATTTCATTCTTATGCGGCGGCTTTCTTGGTATGTCGGAAACCGTGGACCCTAAACCTTCCGAAATACATAAGCTGGAAGATATTATTTATAATTTACTCAGTGAGCTTGAAGTAAATTTATGCTGGAACGATTTGGACAAAATTATAAATGATTTAACATCTTATAAAATTGATCTGCGCCGTAATTCACGCGATCAATTATTCTCTATGATATGCGGCAGTCATATCAAGCATCAAACGATTTATGAAATTCAAAACTTGCTTGAGACCAATTCATACTACCAAAATTCTGCTTTCGCCTAAATTCTTATTTAACTAATTGCTTCTATAAGATTGGTTATCATTTCATCATTTTATTAAGAACTCTTGAAAAAGATTTAGACAAGGAATAAATTAATTTTCGACATAACCGCTTGTCCGAATTAATCACTTCTTATAATTATTTTTCCCAACTATTTTTATCATATTTCATATGTAAAAATTTTCATTTGTTGAATAATGAAACGCGGAATTCTCTTATTACAGAAACCGCTTAAATTTGGAGCTAATATGATTAAATTTTCTCAGTGTGTAGACTCAATGAGAACATCAGAAATTCGTGATTTGATGAGTGTGGCTATGAGACCGGATATCATTACTTTCGCCGGAGGTATGCCGAATAATGATCTATTCCCGGTTGAAGAAATTGATGAGATATATAACGGACTTGATGACAAAATAAAAAAGATCGGTTTTCAATACGGACCGACTCCCGGTTACCCCCCTTTAATCGAATCTCTAAAAGAATATTTGAGAAGTAAAGGTTTACCGGTTGATACGAATGAGATAATTATAACATCCGGCTCTCTCCAAGCAATTAATATTATTACAAAACTTTTTGTGAATCCCGGCGACACAGTAATTACCGAGAACCCATGCTTTATAGGAGGCACATCTGCGTTTAAATCTTATCAAGCTAACATTGTTAGCGTTCCACTCGATTCAGACGGAATAATAATGAGTGAACTGAAGATAGCAATGGAAGGTGAAGCTAAAAATGCAAAGCTTCTCTACCTCTCTCCTTATTTTCATAACCCGGCGGGAATTGTTTACAGCAAAAAAAGAAAAGAAGAATTATTAAAATATCTTGATGGTAAAGAAATAATTCTTATTGAAGATGATCCTTACGGCGAACTTTATTTTGATGAGAGGTCAAAAGAATTAACCGTACCAATGAAAACAATTCAGCCGGAAGTAGTGCCCATCTGTTATACAGGATCGTTCTCAAAAATTTTAGGACCCGGAATGCGTCTCGGTTGGCTTCTCGCTACACCGGAAATAATTAATAAAGCTCAATTAGCAAAACAATCTATGGATGCATGCTCTTCAACTTTTACGCAAGTGCTTGCAGATCAATTCTTAAGAAAAGGAAAACTGAAACCTTACGTTGAACGGTTAAGAATTACTTATGCAAGAAGAATGAAGATAATGAATGATAGTCTGCATAAAAATATGCCGCCGGAAGCTAAATGGGTAGTTCCCAAAGGCGGTTTTTATATCTGGATCTCTTTACCTCAACAAATTGATGCTACCGAAATATTAAAAGAATCTATGAGCCGGGGCGCAATTTTTGTAATCGGTAAAACCTTCGATCCTATGGGCATTAAGAATAATTGTCTAAGATTAGCTTTTTCTCATACGCCGGAAGATGAAATTGAGAGGGGAGTTAAAATAATTGCGGAGGCGTTGAAGGCAAGATTATAAAAGAAAATCCGGAACAATCCTAAATCTGTAAAATCTGTTTTTGAAAAAAATGTTGGAGCAGGGCGGTCTATTCTTCGGCTGAATTAAAAAGATTATTGTTTTTTGAATAAAAAGTAGTTAATTCGTAAAAAATTGATTTTGTTCTATCCAACTTTTTTTTGATTAAGGATAACTCCTTGCGTATTTTTGATAAGAATCTAAAACGAAAATTTGGTAACATTAAATGAAAATCTGTGAAATTCTCAGTGTCGAAAAAATTATACCGTCATTACAGGGAACTACAAAAACCGAGGTAATTGACGAACTCATTAATCTCTTCAAAGACGATGAACGTGTAAATGATCTTGAAAGTCTGCGGCATTCAGTACACGAAAGAGAAAAAATTATGTCTACCGGTGTTGGCAAAGGTTTTGCAATTCCTCATGCAAAAACAAACAGTGTCAATGAAATTATAGCCGCATTTGGTAAACTTGATAAACCTCTCGACTTTCAGGCGCTTGATGAACAGCCGGTTAATATTATTTTTCTCCTCGTTGGTAAGGAAAATATGGTAGGTCCGCACATTAAACTTCTTAGCCGGATCTCACGGATGATGAACAAAGATGAATTCCGGGAAAGTCTGGCTAATGCTAAAACTTCAGAAGAAATTTTTTCGTTATTTGAGCAAGAAGAGAAACAATATTTTGACGCAGTCTAATTATGATTAAAGCCATTAGCGGAACTCGTGACACACTTCCTACCGATATTTCAAAATGGAATTACCTTCAAGCAATAGTTGAATCGGTATTCTCAAATTTTAACTACAAAGAAATCCGCACGCCAATTTTTGAAGAGACAATTTTATTTGCCCGCGGAATAGGTGAAGCAACAGATATTGTTGGCAAAGAGATGTACACCTTTGTGGATAGAAGCGGCGATAGCATTACACTAAGACCGGAAATGACAGCCGGCGTTGTACGGGCATTCATTGAACACTCGTTAGATAAAAAACAAAATCTAAACAAACTTTTTTATATCGGACCGATGTTCCGCCAGGAACGTCCCCAGGCAGGAAGATTCCGCCAGTTTCATCAATTCGGCGCCGAAGCGCTCGGAAGTAACGACCCTCTTCTCGATGCAGAAATGATAATTATGGCTTACGATATTTTTGCAAGACTTGGTTTAAAACATTTGCTCGTGAAGATAAACTCGCTTGGAGTTCCATCTTCAAGAGAAAGTTATAAAAAGATTTTAAGAAATTACCTTGAACCGCATTTCGAAAAACTTACTTCCGAAAGTAAAAAAAGATTTGAGACAAATATTCTTCGGCTTTTTGACAGCAAAGAAGAGAACGACCGTAAGATCATGGAAAACGCACCGCTTCTGATCGAATATCTTGATGAAGAAAGTCTTGAGCATTTCGAAAAAGTAAAGCAAGCATTGCTCG
>JAKAMS010000226.1 GCA_021812745.1 Bacteroidota bacterium
GGCGCCTGGTGAATGCCGGATGAGTAAGGGAATGAAGTTTGAAACATATTATCATATTTCGAAGTTATTACTTTCAGAGCGGCGGCAAAATCTTTTTTCTCTTTCGATGTAAGCCGAAGGATATTCACAATTTTTCTTTTGGGAATAATCATGGTTTCGAATGGCCATACCGCCCAAAAAGGAACAACGACGGCAAATGAAGAATTAGTATATACAATTCTTTCCTCAAGATTTATTTCCAGCTTCAGATAATCTGAAAGAATACTTCTCTTATATTTCGCAAAATACTTTTTGAAATTCTTTGTCTCTTTGGATATTTCCATGGGAATACTTGACTGCGCCCATATCTGGCAATGAGGATGCGGGTTGCTGTTTCCCATCATAGCACCCTTGTTTTCAAATATCTGCACGTTATTGATTCCACGAACCGAACCGAGATTTTCATATTCACTTTGCCAAATTTCGATCACTTTTTCAATATCGTTTTCTTTCATTTCCGCTAAGGTGAGATCGTGTCTAGGAGAAAAATTTACTACGCGGCAAATTCCTCTTTCACTTTTTGCTATCAGCAAATTCTTTAGTCTTACTTCTTTCTTCTTAACATCTTCCAGTAATGCAGGAAAATCATTTGTAAAAACAAAAGTTGATTTATAATCAGGATTCACTTCTCCGTTTGCTCTTTTATTGCCGGGACATAAATAACATCCGGGATCGTACTTAGGGCGCTTTTCTTGTTTATCCGAATAGACTTCTCCCTGCCAAGGACGTTTTGTTCTGTGCGGAGAAACTAAAATCCATTCTCCGGTTAAAATGTTTTTTCTACGATGTGGAAAGCTGTTCAGCTGCAATCCGTTACTCCCGTATTTTTTCTGTACCGTTACTAATTTTAGTAATATATGTTTTGGGTTCTTTACCGAATTTTTCTCTATAAGATTTGGTAACAAATTCTTTTACTTCATCAATAATTTCATTCTCTATTAAATTAATGGTGCATCCGCCAAATCCTCCGCCCATCATTCTTGAGCCGTATACTTTGGAATTGTCTTTTGTCAAACTGACTAAATAATCCAGTTCCGGACAGCTAACTTCGTAATCATTGCTAAGACCAAGGTGAGTTTGATACATTAAATCGCCGAAAGCTTTAAGGTTTCCATCGTTCAAACACTCGCATGCTTTGAGTACTCTATCATTTTCTTCTACCGCGTATTTACATCTCTTATATACAATCGGATCCATTTTATCCTGGTATGAACTGAGCAGTGCGGTTGAAACATCTCTAAGACTTTTAATAGAAGGATCGTCTTTCTTAATAAGATCAACACCTAAATTACATTCTTTTCTCCGTTGATTATATTCAGATGACGCGAGTGAATGTGAAACACATGTATCAAACAAAACAACCGAAATATTATCAAACTCAAACGGGAAATATTCGTAATCTAAACTTTGGCAATCAATTCTGAGAACATGACCACTCTTTCCGAAAATATTAATGTACTGATCCATAATTCCACAATTGACTCCAACAAATTCATTCTCGGCTTTCTGCGCAAGTTTAACAAGAGTCAGTTTGTCTATTCCCAAATCAAAAATTTGATTTAGAGAAAAACCCAAGCCTGCTTCTAAAGCAGCCGAAGAGGAAAGTCCGGCACCAATTGGAATGTCTCCGCCAAATACACAATTGAACCCTTTCAAAACGCATCCGGTTTTAATTAGTTGGTCAATCATTCCCATTAAATAATTCGGCCAACCTTTTTTAGAAAATTCCAGTTTATCAAGATTAAAAGTGATATCATCGTTTAGATCAAAAGAATAGAGTTTACATTCTCTATCTTCTCTTGGCGAAACCGCAAAGTAAATCGCTTTATCAATCGCCGCCGGGAGAACAAATCCGTTATTATAATCAGTGTGTTCTCCAATCAGATTAACTCTGCCCGGAGATCTAACAAGCAGAGGTTTTTCATTAAAAATTTCTAAAAATTTCTTTTTAATATTTTCGGGAAAGTTCATTTTACATGCCTAGTTGATTACTACTTTTCTATTTTTCCAATAAAGCAGCAAGCCGAATAAAATCATTACCGCTCCCCACCAAATATTTGGATGCGTTTCCGAAAGTACAGTTTTAACTGCGGGCGGGTCAATCAAAAGATAAATTCCACTTAGGAATATTATTCCGCCCATTGTTAATAAAATTAGTCCTACAAAATACCAGATTGGTTTCATCTTAACTCCTTATCTCTATATAGAGAAAACTTTTAATAATCATTTTACCAGAATATAATATTTAGAATAACGAGAACAATAATAGAGATGACCGCAAAAAACGCAGGTCGCTTCAACAATGGAAGATGACCATCTTTTTGTTCTTCTGTTAAACCTTTAACCAGACCAACCAATTCTTCCTTTTTCCTTTTCTTTGTAAATAAGCTGACAACAATTGTAACGACAAAACATAATAACCATGCCCACCATGCGCGCCAAAAGTTTGCCGCCATGTCGCTCTGAACACTCGACATAGTAATTATACTTTCGTTGAACCAATGGAATTTCACTCCCATCCATAGCAGGAATGAAGACGACATACCTGTAACCAAGCCCCAGAACGCACCGTTGGGAGTAATCCACCAAACAAACATTCCAAGAAGCATTGTTGCAAACAATGGAGCATTTACCCAAGAGAAAATTGCCTGCATATAATCCATAATGCTCGGAAAACTTTTTGCCCAATAAGCAGTTCCTAAAGAAATTATTACACCAACAATTGTTGAAGCGCGTCCCATCCAAAGCAAATGAGCATCGCTTGCTTTCCGGTTCAAAACCGATCTGTAAATATCGTAAGTCCAGACTGTGTTGAATGCGCTAATGTTTCCTGCCTGCCCAGCCATAAATCCCGCAAGCAAAGCGGTAACACCTAACCCTACCAGTCCTGTTGGATAATATCTTTTTATAAGAAGCGGAAGAGCCGAATCATAATTTACTTGTCCTCCATCCTGCAAAAGTTTAAACCCGCTATTTGGATCATTAGATAATGCCAACGCTATTAATCCGGCAAGAATTACAATGAAAGGCAGAGCCATTTTAAAGAATGACGCTAATATTGGAGTCATCCTTGCGGTTCTAAGATCTTTTGCAGAAAATGCTCTTTGTACAACAAGAAAGTCTGTAGTCCAATATCCAAATGAAAGTACAAAACCCAATCCAAGAACAATTCCTCCCCAATGAATCATCATTCCGTTATTAGCAGGATTTCCGGATGTTGCCCAAATTGAATTCATTGAGGCGGGCAATCTTGCAAGAATTTGATCAAGACTTCCGATTTCCAAAATTCCTAAAATTGAAACAAGAAACAATCCGAACCAAATTAAAAAGAACTGGATAATCTCTGTAAAGATAGCCGACATCAAACCGCTAAGAGTTACATAACCAGCTACAGTGATTGCGGAAGCCCACATGCTGATGTCCCAATTCCAACCTAAAAATGTGTGAAGCACCAGCGCCATAGCATAAAGATTAATACCAGAAACCAGAAGTGTCATAATCGCAAAAGCGATTCCGTTTAACACACGAGTCTTTTCATCAAACCGAAGTTTCAAATATCCTGGTATAGAACTTATTTTACTGCTATAATAAAAAGGCATCATATAAATACCGAGGAATAACATCGCCGGTATAGCGCCTATCCAGTAAAAATGCGCTACATACATTCCATACTTGAATGTATTTCCGGTCATCCCCATCAATTCTAGCGCACCAAGATTCGCAGAAAGAAATGCAAGTCCCGCAACCCAAGATGAATTTTTTCTTCCAGCAAGAAAGAAATCTTCGTGACTTGTTGTAAACTTCCTAAGGTATAATCCGATCCCCATTACAAATGCAAAGTAGATCAGGATTATCAACCAATCAATAAAAGTTAGACCGATAGTTTCCATAGTATTCCTACAATTAATAAATAAAATTTCATGATTTATTAAAATACTGAGAGCCGGAATTGATTCGATTCATTCATGATTAATTTAATAAATAATTTTTACTATTCAACATTTATTTGAATTACCGCCTCTCTCAACTTTTCCGATTTTGCCGTGAATTTTATCTCTCCAGTTTTGTTTTTTGATTGAACAATAACTAACCCAAGACCATTGAAAACTTTCCGCTGCGGAATTTTGTAAGAATCATGATCGAAAGGATCTCCATTATCAACACCAATTAATTTTCCTTCTCCTTCAATTGAAAAGTTTATCATGTTGTCTGCAGTCGGAACAATGTTCCCGTTTTCATCAACTACCGAAACTTCAATATGAACAACATCGCGGCTGACAGCAGAAATACTTTTTCTATCTGCTTTTAATTGAATTGCATAAGGCGAACCTGTTGTTTTGATCTCTTCCGTGTAAACAATCTTTCCATCTTTTTTACCTACGGCTTTTAATACTCCTGCTTCATAAGGCACATCCCATTGAAGATGCAAGTCGGAAGTTGTTGGATGAACTTGCGGTTTAGCATAAAGATTCCATCCGCCGGAATTTCCTTGTCTTGGGAACTCTAATCTTTTTTCACCGAAAGATTTTCCATTTACAAAAAGTTCAACTGCATCGCAATTTGTGTAACAGAGAACGGGAATCACTTGACCTTCGCGACCCTCCCAATTCCAATGAGGGAAAAGATGAATCATCGGTTCCTTTGTCCACTGGCTCTGATAAAAATAATAACCATCTTTTGGAAATCCGCATAAATCGAGAACGCCGAAATCATCGTTCTTCGCCGGCCAAAACGATTCGCCGAGGTAATCAATTCCGGTCCACATAAAATCGCCAATTACATAATCATGAATGGAAACGAATTTCCACAACTGTTCGGCATCAATCATTCTAAAATTGTAATTAGGTTTTACTTCCGATGGATTATCACCCAAAGAATAGCCGCCGCGTATTCC
>JAKAMS010000227.1 GCA_021812745.1 Bacteroidota bacterium
ATCTTCAAGACATAATAATTCTTTAATCACATATAGAGGAACGCTGTGTTGGGCCAAATAAGAAGCAAAAGAATAGAAGCGAATTTTGTCCGAAAGTTTTGTAACTATGAACATAAATTCGGGCAGTAGCTATCTTTTTAGATTAGCTTCTTTTATTCTATCTAATCTCGCCGTTACTTCTTTTTTATCTTGACCACTTAATGTCTGTTCGGAGACCAAGTTGAGTTCTGTTTCGGCTTCATTCATCAAATTTAACTTGATCATCAAATCTGCAAAGTAAATCCTATCGCCAATTTGTCTTTTTGTCTCGGGATATTTTCTAAAAGTTTCTTTCGCAACAAGGATTGCAGATTCTGTAAATCCATTTTGCGCTAATTGTTTAGCACCATTAATCTTTTTAAGACCAATATCATTAGCCGTCACTGACACTGGTTTACTTGCTGTGATTTCACTTCCGTAAATAGCCGTGTTGCGCGTAAGCTGGTTGTTTTTTGTTTTTGGTACATCTCGGATTTCTTCCATAGCAAGAGCGAGCAACAGTTCATTGAGGCTCATTTTCTTGATTGAGTTTAATCCGAGAGCAGAATTACTTTTGAGAATAAACCGGTTCTCTTTATCTGCGAGCTGGACAAAAGATTTTTCATCGGTAGAAATTAAATCCGAGCCGTTCAATTTTTGACCGACAACAACTTTAGTCCAATTCTCACTTGTTCCTATCAAAGCTTTAACATTGCCGCTTATTTTTTCAACTGTATATTCTTGTGCCGAAATATTTATTGTAAGAGCAAGTAGAATAAAAATTATTTTTTTCATAGTAACCTCATGAGTTAAAAATCAACAATTACGACTTTGCCCTTTGCGAGTCCTAATTGTTCTAAAGCTTCTTTTTCAAATTTGTCCGATGCAACGGACCAAGCAGTATCGAAGTTATTTAGAGAAGTTGTTTCAAGGGGAATCCATACTTGGTCTATTCCGTTTAAACTTTTCCTGACAAAAAATTTTTTATCATTATTTGTAATTAAACTGCTTTGTCCCGGTTTCAGTTCGGTATTTATTAGAAGATTAACATGACTAACGCCGTCAGGATTTTTGTAATCTACAAAAGCGGTTTCAATGCCTACTGATTCAAGCAGAGAAGAAAAGCATACGCTAAAGTCGTCGCAGTCGCCGCCTTTTAGTTTTATTGTTTCATTTGGGAATTGAACATGATCAACATCAGAGCGCGGATCAGAGACATAAACCATATTCTTTGCGAATTCATTGAAAAGGATTTTAATTTTCTTAAACACTTTGAGCTCAATGGCGGCGCTGTCAATACTTCCCTTATGCCGTTCAAAAATACTTTTGGAATGAGCCGAAGAAAAATCATAATCGCGTTTAACAAAATAACTAAGATTTGCTACCACACCGTCCCAGCTGTTGATATCGTTGATCAGAATCGGTTTTTGAATCATGTCATCCGGCTCTGAACTTGAGGTGTACAAATAAAAATCTGCTACCGCTATTTCTCTCTTGACTATTGCATGGCTTGGATGAATTGTGGTAAAAAATTTAACTTCACTCGTATCTTTAGCCGGAATAGTGATCTCCGGAGAGTAAACTAATTCACTGTTAAGCGAGCGAATTAAAAGAGCCGGTTTAACAGAGACCGGTTTATCTTTTAGATTTACAACTTTAGCAACGGCAACAGGAGTGTCTAAATATTTTTCTTCCATTGTCGGAAATATCTGGTCTTTTATTTCGAGCTCAATGTAGCTAACATTTTTTTCGGGCATGAAAGAAAGAGCTATTGATACGCTAAGATTAATCCGGTCAAAGCTGAATTGATTGTTCATTAGATTATGAATACCGTTTGACGTCAGTTCCGAAAGAGGGAGAGGTTTCAGCCGGTCGGTTGTATACTTAATTCCACTTATTGTAACATTCAATAAGTGAGAAGAAATGCTTATGAACGGTTGAAATCCTGCTATAAACGGAGACTGATAGAAGTCATGAAAAGCCGATGCACCGAAATCTAAATTGAGACCGAATAATTTTATTGAAGAAGAAATTCCCCCAATCATAGAACCGTTTGTTTCTATCAAATAATTGATTTTTAGATTGTCTGCCGGAAAATATTGTATAGCAAACATTGCACCTTTATCTTTTTTCAAAGAATATTTTTTAACTACATTCTCAGAAACATTTTTCTGGGTCAATAAAAGATTTTGAGATGACAGCGATAGCGAAAGAAAATTAAACGGCTGATAAGTAAAACCAAAATCTCCCTGCCAAAAATTATCATTCACAATTGTTGTTTTAGTAGTGATATAATTTACTGTGTCCGTAAAGACCGGTTCTGGTTGATCTTCTTTAAACTGTTGTTCAAAATATCTTAACGAAAAACCGGCAGAAAGGTTTTCAGAAAATCTATAAGAATATCCAAAGCCAAATGTTTCTACCAGATGAATTTTTGTATCTAATGATGTATTGAATTTCAGACTGTCGCTCACTAAAAGTTTAACACCGCTGCTAACCACAAAGTCTTGAAAATAGCCTGGTGTGTATCTCAAATAGAAATAGTTCTGATTAATTCGTTTTGAAAGAGAAAGCATATAGATATTTCCGGTAATTTGCTTTACTCTAACGCCGGAAAACGAAAGTGCTAATTCCCAATCTTTACTCAAATTGAAATTACCGGCATTCGATTCCAAAGAATTGAGCCGGAATGGAGTGTCGAATGATTGAGAATTGCCAAAAAAATCCAACGATTGCTGTCCATATAAGGCAGAACCACTCATGATAAAACAAACTCCAATAATTAGTTCGATCTTACCGCGGAATATCGACTTTAATGTTATGAATACTTTGTGATGCAATATAGCTGTCTTTTAATACTGCGTTATTAGGAATTCCTTTTATGATTCTTTTAATTAGAGTTACTACTAAATATTTAGTCTGGCTGAACTGAATTTTTTCTAGTACGGACCAGGGCACTTTTAATGAATTAGTATTAGCAGTCTTGAAAAGGAAGAGCGGATTAGCATCGCTTGACGATTGATTGACAGTTCCGATAATAACATTTACAGAATCGTTTGTGTTGCCGTTCCATGTAACTTCTATGCTAAGATTATTTGTTGAAACCGCACCTTGAAGTTTGATCTGTCCGATAATTTCGTTAGGAGTCGGTAAATCAAATTGGTATGTTGGATTTGACCCGTCGTTAATTCTGATATTAATACTCGAGTTGTAGGGGAACGGGTTATTCAAACCACCATGCATTCCATGCCCCATTCCGTTCGATAACACATATTTAAAACCAAGAGCAGTATCAACTTTGGCATGCTGTTGATTCATCATTTTTATACTGTTGAATTCTTGCTGAGCTTGAACATTATTGAAGAAAACTGAAATTACTGATCTTGATTTATAACCTACGACAGAATTACCCGGACCCATAACCGGCTTAGTTTTATCGTTAAAGAGTGCAAAGTAATATGTGCCGTCTGCAAAATTACCATAATTTGAATTGTGAATTCCGCTTACATTAACTATCGTATTCTTATTTATGAACGGTTCTACAATACCGGTTGAATCGTATCCATTACTGTAAACATAAGTCGTTGGCTTTGCCGGTACAATTCCAACATTTATGTTTTCCGTTGTTGTTGTATTGTCGGTAAATTCAACTGGTGATGGATTGCCGCAAGAAATCAAACTTAATAGCGGAATGAACAGTATCAAATATTTAATTTTTTTATTCATGATTTTTTAAGCAGAGCGGGATAATTCCCGCTCCAATAATTTCAAAATTTATTTTACTGCAATCGGAATTCCCCAGCTCTTTTCTTCCACCTGTGTGGTATCATTATAAACAGTTTGTTTTGGAAAGACGTTCACAACAGCGTGCATAAATCCGCCGCCAACTGAAGGTGCATTCCATTGCAACTCATAGACTTTATTATAAAGAGATCCGCTTTGTGTAGAGGAAATTAACCTAAATTTCAGTTTATTTCTATCACCAAAAATGCTCATGTGCGCACCATTACCTGAAGCACCTTTTCCATTCATTCCTCCATTCATCATACCATTGCCATTCTTTCCATCCCCCATCGAACCACTGCCAACACCACCCATCATATAACCGTTAGCTAAACCTTGAATCATCATTCCATGTGTGAGAGTTAAAACATCTTCATCTTTGTATATGCTAGTAATTTCGACTCGAATGGTTGCCAAACTTTGTTTTGTATAAAGAGGGAATTGATGACGAGAACCTTGAGCCATTGTTAAAAAGAAATCGTTTGGCGAGGTTGTTTCATAAACTTTCCCATCCGAAAATGTTATGGTTATTTTTTTGATATCAATGTTATTTGTATTTGTGCCGCCGCTTGCTAGCGAAGTTGCAATTACTCTCCAATCATTTAACTGGTTGCCCGTGTTTCCAATTTTAACATATTTAATAACACGAGTAACAGTGGTTGAATACGGTTTGTGTATTAACGTATCTACTTCTGTTGATCCGTTACCGGTTGACTGTTGATATGAAGCAGCAATTAATAATTCGCCTTCAAATTTTTGTGTTAGGTAGCCGTAAGCGGTATCTGCTTGTTGTTGAAAATCTAATTTGCTGTCTACCATTTTTAAATTCTGCCCAACTTTAACCGGATAGATTTCTTTTGAGAGACTGCCTACTATACTCATTACATTCATTTCATTATAATTTGGTTCAAAAGACTGAACCGCTGGGTCATTTGCCGTAATAGTTTCAAGTGCCGAGCTTAAACTGTTGGATGGAGAATCAGCTTCAACAGGGTTTATTTTATCGCAACCGTAAAACCCAAAAATTAGAATTGTTATGATCGAAACCGCGAAAAAGATTTTTTGTTTATACATTTTATTGCTCCATTTATGTGTTAAGGTTGGCTTAATTAA
>JAKAMS010000228.1 GCA_021812745.1 Bacteroidota bacterium
GCGAAGTTACGGGAATGCTTAGCTTTGGACGCAACATAACAAAAAGAAAACTCGATGAACAAAAAATAAAAGATCTGAATTCCAAACTGATTGAAGCGAACCGCATTATTCTGATAGAGAGGGAAAGAGCGCGGAATAAAATTACTGTGCTCGAAGAAGTCAATAAGCTAAAAAATGAATTCATCTCAAATGTTTCGCATGAATTAAGAACTCCGCTTGCTTCAATTGTTGGGTTTGCAGAAACAATTTTATCGGACACAGACCTTCCAAGAGAGACGGTTCATGAATTTAGCAACATTATTCTGATGGAAGGAAAACGCCTTGCAAAACTCATTAATGATATTCTCGATTTTTCGCAGCTCGAATCCGGCGAAGAAGAACTTCAAAAAACAAGCATGGATGTAGCGGATGTAATTGACGAGGTCGTTAAAAATCTTGATGATTCTATAACTGAAAAAAAACTTGTTCTCTCCAAAGAATATCCTAAAGAGAAAATAATAATAAACGCAGATAAACAGAGAATCTCAAAAGTTTTCTGGAATTTAATTTCAAACGCAATTAAATACACCAACAGCGGCGGAAGAATTTCCGTTATTATACACGACTACGGAAAGGAAATTGAGATTGCCGTTAGCGATACCGGTGTTGGCATTCCGGAAAAAGATTTACCAAATCTGTTTCAAAAATTTAATAAGGTTCAAAAACCGGGCATGCAAATAAGCGGAACCGGTTTTGGTCTTGTTACCGCAAAACAAATAATTGATTTGCACAAAGGATTCATCAAAGCAAGAAGCCAGGTGAACAAGGGAACAACTTTTATTATTAGACTTCCAAAATAGAATTTCAGCCGAGGGTATATTGGAAAAATTAGTTTTTATTGTTGACGATGAAGAATCAATTTCTAAAATGCTTGTTCACTGGGTTAAAAATCAGTGGAACTACAATTGCAAAACCTTTATTAACGGAACAGATGCATTAAATTCGCTTTCTGATAATCCCGATTTAGTCTTGCTCGATATTATGCTTCCCGATATTAACGGAAACGAAGTTTTAAGCCGCATTAAAATAAAAAATCCGCAAATTCCAGTAATAATGCTTTCTGCTCAAGGAAGCGTTGAAGTTGCGCTGGAGTCAATTCGCCTTGGCGCGTTTGATTATTTTCCAAAGCCAATTGATAAAAACCGTCTTGAACCCGCAATTAGAAACGCAATAAAACATTACGATCTCGAACGTGAAGTCGAAAAATTAAAAGAAAATCTTACTAGAGAATACAGTTTCGACAATATCATTTCCGCAGATAAAAAAATGCAGGAAGCATTTAAGATGGTGTCGAAAGTTCTCGATAATGATATTACGGTTTTAATAGAAGGGGAAAGCGGAACAGGCAAAGAATTGGTAGCTCGCGCAATACATTACAACGGAAAAAGAAAAACCGCACCGTTTGTTGTTGTTAACTGCGCATCAATTCCGCGCGAACTTCTTGAAAGCGAACTGTTTGGTCACGAGAAAGGAGCTTTCACGGGTGCACATGTAAGGAAAATTGGAAAGTTTGAACTTGCAAAAAGCGGAACGATTTTTCTAGATGAAATTGGCGAAATGGAAATGGCGCTTCAAGCAAAAATCTTGAGGGTGATTCAGCAAAAAGAATTTGAGAGAGTTGGCGGTAACGAAGTAATTAAAACCGACGTAAGAATTATTTCTGCAACAAACAGAGATTTAAAAGCCGCAGTTGAAAATAAAAATTTCCGCGAAGATCTTTATTACAGATTGAGTTCTTTCCCAATTCACATACTTCCGTTGCGCGAAAGAAAGGGCGATATTGTTATTTTGATAAACCATTTTATAGAACACTTCAACACAAAACTCAACAAAAACGTGAAGGGTGTCTCTAAGCCGGCACTTAAAATTATGTATGATTATGATTGGCCGGGTAACGTGCGTGAACTTGAAAACACGCTTGAGCGATGCATGATCTTAAGCGAAGGCGATCAGATTGAAATTGATTCTTTGCCGGCAAACATTGCATCACAGTTTAAAGCTTTTAGCACAAGCAGCAACGGCGTTATGTTCGGAGAGGATTCTCCCATAATTCCATTTGAAAAATTGAAAGAAGAAGCAATACGCCATGCATTAAAAGTTACAGAAGGAAATATAGTTGAAGCCGCGCGTAAACTTAAAATTGGAAGAGCCACTCTTTACCGCTTAATGGAGAAATACAAAATTGATTCGCCGAAAGATTAACCGGGGGCAAAAAGTATAAAATGGAAATAGTTGAAGAAATAATTGATGATATAGTAATTGAAATCGTTAATCTGGACCGCGCAACCTTGCGCGAAGCAGAAGAACTGAAGTTTAACGTAAACGAGAAAATAACCGCAGGTTATAAAAAAATTATAATAGATTTAACTGCTGTTGAATTTATAGACTCTACATTTTTAGGTGTAATTGTTAACACGCTCAAGAAAGTTGCAAGAATGGGCGGTGATTTAAAATTGGTTGGCTTTAAGCCGGCAATTAGGTCTATGTTTGAATTAACGCGTTTGTTCAGGGTGTTCGAATCATTCGGCGATTTACAAGATGCAATAAAAAGCTTTGGTAAATAACATATTCATTTTAACAATAGAAAAAAAATACTGAACCAATTAATAAAAACTTATTAGACAATTCATGGCACAAGAAAACACAAAATCTTTGAGCACTATTCTTCTGGTTGAAGATGAATTTAACATTGCAAAACTTTTTAATTATAATCTTACCAAAGCGGGATTCAGATGTGAAGTTGCCAGCAACGGTAGAGAAGGATATGAACTCGCAGAAAAAATTAGACCGGACCTGATTATAAGCGATGTTATGATGCCCGAGGTTGACGGATATGAATTCCGTAAACTCCTTTTAGAAAACGCCGAGCTCAAACAAATTCCATTTGTCTTTCTTACTGCAAAAGGAGAAGAAGAAGACATACTACAGGGATTTGATCTCGAGATAGAAGACTATATAATTAAAACCTCCAGCCCTAAAGTGGTAATTGCAAAAGTCTCGGCTATCTTAAAAAGTTTGGAAAAAGAACGTGTGAAAGTTGTTGACGAAGTTCAAAGAGCGGCGGATTCAATGGGTACTAAAGTTGTTCCGGAAGAATTTCCGCAGTTTGAGGGATTTCAAATTAAACACTGGCACATGCCGTTTAAAAATGTTCCCGGCGGAGATTTTATTGATTACTTCAAACTGAACGACGATAACATTGCTATAATAATGGGCGATGTAATGGGCAAGCGCTGGGGTGCGTGGTATTTTGCGGTTGCTTATGCCGGATATGTCCGAAGTGCCGCCCGGTTTGTTCTGGAATCTTCGAATGATTATCAGCCAAGTCATATATTACAAAAAGTGAACGATTCGGTTTTTAAAGACGAGAGAATTGCAGAGGTATTCATTACTCTTTCTATAATTATACTTGATAAAAAAAATAAAACTGCACGTTACTCGGGAGCCGGTGATCTGCCGCTAATCTTCAAATCCAAAGAAGTAAAAAGAATTGTTTCTACAGGAGTGCTGCTTGGTTTTAGTAAATCCGGCGAATATGAAGATATAGAACTTAAACTTGAAAGCGGAGATGAATTGTTTCTGGTAACAGACGGAATTACTGAAGCGCGCAACAAATCCGGCGAACTTTACGGAGAAGAAAGATTAATGCAATTTATCGGCGGACTTGATCGCGATAGTGATTCGCTTGAGCAGTTGCAAAAAGAAATCTTTAATTATACCGGTGGAGAAATGGATGACGATGTTAGTGTTATTGCTGTGAAAGTATTGTAAAATATATTAAAATCGTTTCAACACTTTGCTTATTAAATAAAAATCTCTCCGATTTTTTTCCTTAGAAATTCGAAATACTCTTTTGAGATTGTTACCTGTTTGAAAATATCAATCACGTCATCTTGTTTTATCTTTTCAAAATCTTCTCTTCGCGGAGTTATAAATAATCCGCTCATATCAACTGCGGCGGGACTTATAAGCAATTGTTCTTTTGTGTCGGCAAAAAATTGATGTGGTCTGTGAACTTGCCGCGGGAAAATTATAAGTCGCCAAATATCTTCTTCATAACTTGCGGTTAGATTCATCATTGGCTCATTGTGTGGCGCTGAAATTTTCTTAAATGCATTTACAAAAGTCTTGAAGGCAAAGAGCAATTCGCCCTTATTTCGTGATTCGAGAGAAATAAAGTAACGAAGAAATTCCTCAAAAAACCTCACTTCGATTTTCCCATTACCAATTGCAGCCAGCGGAAGTTTGTTAACAATTCTGTTAAACTCATATTCAATTGGCATAATATTTTTTGTGCCCGCTTGAAAGTGCATATGATCCGGCGCGGAAGAGCCGCACTGAGGACCGTTGTAGAAAAGTGTATAATATTTTCCGAGCGATTTTGAAATATCTAACAACTCAGAAAAATTTCCAATTATAGTTTGTGGTGTGTGATTCCTTTTGGAGATTGTGAAATGTTCCGGAAATATCGGATATGGGTTGGAGAGAATTAAAAAATGTTTGTTGTAAGCCAAACCGTTTTGTTCTTCAGGAAGATTATCGAGACATAAAAAACATTTTCTAGATTTAATTGCATTGTCGCTAACATCGGCAGAAGAAGATTTTATTCTATCCGGATTAAACTGAATCTTAATTTCAAAATCATCAAACGTAAACACGCGGGTTTGAATATTTGTTAGGCTCTGGTAATTGGTTTTTAATAACGGCCAGGAAGTTTCCTGTTCATCGAGCAATTTCTTTGTACGTTCAGCCCACCATTCTGTGCCGGAATTTTTTTCGGGTTTCTCTTCGATCATCATTTTATTTTA
>JAKAMS010000229.1 GCA_021812745.1 Bacteroidota bacterium
ATTGCTAAAATTTTATTTGAATATGGGGAAGAGAAAAATTCAAGACTAATTGCAAAAAAAATTATCGAATTCAGATTGTCTGAAAAGATATCACGTACTTCTCAACTAAAAAAAATAATTGAACAAGTTACCCCGGAACGCTTCTTAAATAAAACTTTATCGCGTGTATTTCAAGCATTGCGGATTTATGTGAACAATGAACTTGAAGAACTGAAGATCTTTATAGATAAATCGGTTTCGCTTTTAAAGCCCGGCGGCAGAATCGTGATTCTTAGTTATCATTCCCTGGAAGACAGAATTGTAAAAGAAAAAATTAAGTATGAAAGTTTGAGCTGCATATGTCCTCCCGGAACACCTATTTGTATCTGTGGAAAAGTGAAACGGCTAAAACTGGTAACTCATAAACCGGTAGTTCCTTCAGATTTAGAAATTGAAAAAAATAGAAGAGCAAGAAGTGCTAAGATGCGTGTTGCCGAAAGAGTTTAAATAATGAAGGGATCGTCATTAAAAAGTTTTATTGCAGTAGTGGTAATTATTTCTTTGGTGCTTCTTGGCTATGTAATAGTTCGATCTGAAATAAAAAGAATTAACCGTGAAAAAATTACAAAGCAGGAAGTGCTGAATGAAAGATTTAAGAGAATTGAAGCAATGTTAGTAGAAGTTCAAAAACTAACATCGGAAGAGGTAATTGTAAAAATAGCGCAAGATTCTCTTGGATTAATTAGACCGAGTGAAAATTTAGAAAAGATTTCCGTTTCAAAGGATCAAATAAAACAGATTGAGAAACTATTGAACGAAAAGTATGAATAACTCGCGCGCATTAATATTAGCTGCCGTTTTGCTGCTGATCTTTGTAGCGCTTGTTGCAAAACTTTTTACTATACAAGTAGCTAAGCATGAATACTATTCGCTTGTTGCAGAGCGACAGCAAAATAAACCGTTGACGGTTAAAGCAGAGCGCGGATTGATTAAAGATGTAAATGGGGAAGTTCTCAGTTTTACTTCGGATAACATTTCCTTCTTTGCCGATACAAGAATGATGAATGCAAAAAGAATTGACTCTATTTCTTCTGCTTTATCTAGAGTTTTTAATAAACCGGAAAAATATTATAAAAAAATAATTGAAGAGGGCGATGGCAATGTTTGTCTGGAAAAGAAAGTTCCTATGGAAAAAGCTCTTGAATTGAAAAAAACTGTAATTGAAGGTCTCTATCAGCAAGAAGATTTTTCCAGAATTTATCCTTATGGAAATTTGGCTTCGCATATACTTGGTTTTGTAAACCGTGATATGGTCGGCGTTGAAGGAATTGAAAAAATTTATCAAGAAAAATTAGCAGGTAACGATGGCTATTATAATTTTGAAAGAGATGTTCTAGGAAGAATTATTTCCGTTGATGAAAATCTCTCCAGAGCTGCCGTTCCGGGTGATCAAATTATTCTTACAATAAACAAAACGTATCAAAAAATTCTTGAAGAAGAATTAGCTAAAGGGATGCAAAAATTTGGCGGAGAGTCTGCTGTGGGAATCATTATGAATCCGAACACAGGAGAAATTTATTCTTTGGCAAATTCACCGGATTTCGACCCTGCCAATTATGAAAATTCTACAGCAGAGGCAAGAAAAGACAGAGCAATTACCGATACATTCGAACCTGGCTCAACCATGAAATCAATTTCTCTCTCAATTCTTCTTGATCAAAATCTTGTAAATGAAGATGAAGTGGTTGATGTAGAAAATGGAAAATACTTAATTAAGAATACGCCTATTCTAGATTCTCATCCTAATAGTTTATTAACAGTGCGCGGTGTGTTGGAACAATCCAGCAATGTCGGCATGGCAAAATTATCCGCAAGAATATCGGATGATGTTTTTTACAAATATTTACGCGACTTCGGTTTCAGCAACTCAACCCAAATTGAATTGCCTAGTGAGTCGGCTGGTTCATTAAAAAAACCGAGCGCGTTTTCTGGATTAACAAAACCATTTCTTTCTTTTGGTTATGAAATTTCTCTTACTCCTTTGCAGTTAATTACAGCTTACTGCGCATTAATTAACGGTGGAACTCTTGTTCAACCGTACATTGTAAAAAAAATAACAGACAATACAGGAAAAGAATTAGAAGAGACGCAACCAAGAAAAATCAGAACGGTTATTAGTAAATCTACCTCCGACCGGATTAAAAATTTAATGATTGGTGTTGTAGAAAATGGAACCGGGACTGCCGCGCGTCTTCAAAATGTTTTGGTGGGAGGTAAAACCGGAACTGCTCAACGTCTTGTGAATAATTCCTATTCAAGCGCACATCATAATTCTTCCTTCATTGGTTTTTTCCCGGCGGATAATCCGAAAATAGTTTGTTTGATTCTCATTAACTCACCCAGAGTTGGAGAATATGGCGGTTTAGTTGCCGCACCGGTTTTTCATGATGTTGCAAAGCGACTGATTGAAACGGACCTCAGTCTAGTTCCGGAGAAAAAAAATATTGAAAGAAAACAAAACTTAATAGACCGGCTAGTTGCAGATATAAAAACTTCACCCAAAATAAAAACAACAACTTTTGCAGATGTGGCTGATAAACATGTTTCTAATATCTCAACAAGAAAGTTTTTTAACGGGAATAATTCTTCAATGCCAAACTTGATGAATCAATCCATGAGAGATGCGATTGCTCAATTAAACGAACTTGGTCTGAAGTGTAAAATTTCCGGAACAGGAAAAGTTGTTTGGCAAAGTCTTGAACCGGGCTCAAGTATTGCTCCCGGTTCCGAGTGTATTATTAAATGTGAACCATCAATAAAAAAAATTCCATCGAGTGTTAACTGAATGAAGCTTTCAGAACTCTTAAATAAGGTTAAAGCCATTCAAGTAGTTGGTAATGCTGAATCGAAAGAGATCAACAGTATTACTTTGGACTCGCGCAAGGCAACAAAAAATTCTCTCTTTTTTGCTATTGACGGAGAAAAGCAAGACGGACATAAATTCATACCGGACGCTATAAATCAAGGCGCATCTGCAATTGTTGTACAAAATGCTAATGCGGTCCCAGATCAAATTTTTTCTCACAGCGGCTGTGTAAAAATTGTTGTTGCAGAAAGCCGTAAATCACTCGCTGAGTTTTCTAATATTTTTTACGGTGAACCCTCCAAGAAATTGAAATTAATAGGCATAACAGGAACAAAAGGAAAAACAACAACTGCATTCTATGTTAAAAATGTTTTTCAGCATGCTGGATACAAAACCGGATTGATCGGCACCATCGCAAACTTCATAGGCGATACTGAAGTCAAAACAATGCTGACTACACCTCAATCCAATGAAATTAATTCTCTCCTTAGGCAGATGATTAATGAAGGATGCACACACTGTGTTATGGAAGTTTCATCTCATGCTTTGGCTTTGAATAGAGTTGACTATTTGAACTTTGATGCGGCAATTTTTACAAACATCACTTCAGATCATATGGATTATCACAAAACATTTGATCATTACTTTTCATCAAAAAAGATTTTGTTCGATATGATGACGACTGATGGTAAAATAATTTTTAATGCTGATGATCCCAGTTCATCAAAACTTGTAAAAGATTCACCAGCAAAAAAATATTCTTACGGCAGTCTGGAAAATTCAGAATTTAGGATTCAAAATTTAGAATACTCGTTAGAAGGAACAACGTTCGATCTATCTTTCAGCAAAAGGAATTATCAATTCAAAACCAGTTTGGTAGGGCATTTTAATGCATTCAACGCTGCTTCGGCTTTTGCAACAGCTGTTGTGAGCGGTATAGATCCAAATATTGCTGTTGAAGGAATTAATGCCACTCCTCAAGTTCCAGGAAGATTTGAAATAGTTTCCCGTAAAAATAAAAAAGTGATTATTGATTATTCACACACAAGCGACTCACTTAAGCAGGCGCTTACTGCAGTCCATCATATAGTTAAAGATGAACGTTGCGTTTACACTGTTTTTGGATGCGGCGGCGACCGCGATAGAACTAAACGACCTGTCATGGGTGATATAGCTGCTTCAATGAGCAAACGTGTTTACGTAACATCGGATAATCCGAGAACGGAAGATCCTTTCTTCATCATTGACGAAATCTTAAAGGGAATTAAAACTAACAACTACCGTGTGATTGAAAACCGAGAAGAAGCAATTCGGTCTGCAATTTTAGAAAGCGAAGACGATGCAGTTATACTAATCGCCGGTAAAGGACACGAAAATTATCAAGAAATTAACGGAGTGCGTAAGCACTTCTCTGATAAAGAGCTTTCTCAAAAATATCTGGCAGAATGGGCAAAGTAAAAATTACAATCGAGGATTTATTCAACATTCCAAGCGCGGAGATTTATAATCCTGACGCTTACAAATCTTTGTCAACTGTAGAGATTGATTCGCGAAAAGTAAAAAGAGGATCTCTATTTGTAGCGATCAAAGGAGAAAAATTTGATGGTCACGATTTTGTAAAAGATGCTCTAAAGAAAGGCGCAGCCGCTGTAATTATTGATTCAAGAAAGTTGAAGAAATTCATTTCTCTTGAAATTCCGGTTATCGCAGTTGATGATACCACAAAAGCTTTTGGCGAACTTGCAAGAATTTGGCGTAATAAACTTTCCGCAAAAGTTATTTCGATTACCGGAAGCAATGGAAAGACTACAGTCAAAGAGATGACTACAACTCTACTAGCAGAAAAGTATAACGTGATAAAAACAGAAGCCAATAACAATAATCATATTGGTGTACCGCTTACAATTTTTAGCGCAGACGAAAAATGCGAAGTGTTAATTCTTGAACAGGGAACAAATCACTTCGGAGAGATTCCTTATTCGGCAAAAATTTCTCTGCC
>JAKAMS010000230.1 GCA_021812745.1 Bacteroidota bacterium
ACGAAATTGAAAAAAGAATTTCGATTGCCGCTTCGCCTCTTCATGTTGAATGGAACAGCACAAAAATTAATATACTTGATACTCCCGGCTTTCCGGATTTTATAGGTCAGGTTATTTCTTCTTTGCACGTTGCTGATACCGCTGTTTCAGTTATTAAAAGCTTTGAAGGCGTTGAGGTTGGAACAGAGCAAACTTGGGAAGTTGTTAGAAAGAATAAACTTCCGGCAGCAGTTATAATTAACAAATGCGATAACGAACATTCAAAGTTTTTTGAAACGATTGCTCAAGCTAAAACACGTTTGAGCCACGATATTACCGTAGTTTCTTTTCCGGTAAAAGAAGGATTGAATTTTAATTCTGTTATTGATCTTGTTAAGATGAAAATGATTACGTACGGAGATGCAGGTTCTAAGAAAATTACAGAAGAAGAAATTCCTGCCGATTTGAAAGCACATGCAGATAAACTACGGGAAGTTCTTGTTGAGAAAATTGCAGAATCCAACGAAGAGTTGATGAATAAATTCTTTGAGGAAGGAAATTTAAGCGATGATGAAATTCAAAAAGGTCTGAAGGTATCAATCATTAATGGCGGATTAATACCGGCGTTTGCATTCTCGAGTTCAAAAGCTATCGGGCAAAATACATTTTTGGAATATGTTGTTAAATATTTCCCGGCACCTAACGAAAGAGAACCTCTTGAAGTAACAATGAAAGAAGGAGGCAAAAAAGTTAAATTAACTTGCGATGCTAAAGGCGAGCCAGCTCTTCTAATTTTTAAGTCATTATCGGAACAGCATGTAGGGGAACTTTCTATTTTCAAAGTTTATTCCGGTTCGCTTGCACCCGGTATGGATCTTCAAAACACACACAGAGATAAAATTGAGCGCCTTGGACAAATTTATGTTCTTAACGGACATAATAGAAAGGATATTGCAAAGCTAAATGCCGGTGATATTGGCGCTGTTGTAAAATTGAAAGATAGTCATACCGGTGATACGCTCAGTTCCAAAAATTTTACAATTCTTCTGCCGGAGATCGAATATCCTGAGCCGGTAATTCGTTTTGCTGTTAAACCAAAAGCAAAAGGAGATGAAGATAAAATCTCGGCGGCTTTGCATACAGCACATGAAGAAGAACCAACCCTTAGAACAAAATTCGATGGTGAAATCTCTCAAACAATTGTTTCAGGTCAAGGTGAACTTCAGTTGAATCTTGCCGTCAAGTTATTAAAAGACCGTTACGCTGTAGAAGTGGAATTAGTTGAACCGAGAATTCCATACAGAGAAACTATAAAAGGTAAATGCGAGGACTCCGAATACAAACATAAAAAACAATCCGGCGGTCGCGGTCAATATGGTCATGTTCATTTAAAACTCGAACCGCTTCCGAGAGGAACAGGATATGAATTTGTTGATGCAATTGTTGGAGGTGTTGTTCCGGGTCGTTTCGTTCCTGCAGTCGAAAAAGGATTGAAAGAAATTATGACCAAAGGAATTTTAACCGGCAGCAAAGTTGTTGATGTTAGAGTAACATTGTTCGACGGAACATACCATGCTGTTGACTCCGATGAAGTTTCATTCAAGATAGCGGCTTCGCAAGCATTCAAAAAAGGTTTTCTTGAAGCAAAACCGATGTTACTTGAACCGATATATGATATCAACATAAAGATCCCGGAAAAATACATGGGCGATGTTATGGGAGATATCTCCGGACGGCGTGGTAAAATTCAAAACATGGATTCCGATAATTCATTCCAAATCATCAAGGCAAAAGTTCCTTTGGCTGAACTTCATAAATATTCTACACAGCTTCGCAGCTTAACATCAGGGCGCGGAATGTTCTCTATGAGTTTTTCTCATTATGAAGAAGTGCCAAAAGATGCCGAAGCAAAGGTTATTGAAGAATATCAAAAGCATAAAGAAGAAGAAGCAGAATAATTATATTCTGATTAAATTGCGGGCGGAAGTAATTTCAACTTCCGCCTTTTTTATTTATGAAAAAACTCTGGTCGCCCTGGCGTTCAAATTATATAGAATCTTTTAAGACTAAGAAAGATTCCGACGTATGTGTTTTTTGTGAAGCGCCGAAACTTTCTCTTGAAGATGATAATTCTCTTCTAATCTATAAAAATGAATTATGTTATGTGATGCTGAATTTATATCCGTATAACAGCGGTCATCTTTTAATTATTCCTTATCGCCATCAAAGCGATATGAGCGCTCTTAACGAGGATGAAATGAATGAGATGATGAAGACGGTTCAGCTCTCAATCAAAGCTCTTGATATTGCAATGAAACCGCACGGTTTTAACTTTGGTGCAAACCTTGGCAAAGCCGCCGGAGCCGGTATAGATTCACATCTTCATTTCCACGTTGTACCACGGTGGAACGGCGATATTAATTTTATGCCCTCTATTGGCGAAGTGAAAATTATTTCTCAGGATTTATTAGCTACAAAGAAAAATTTAATCAATGCATTTGAACAATTATTAAAAAGGTAGCCACATTTTGGATAATCAAAAACATTTCAAAGTTTTAATTGCGCCAAACAGTTTTAAGGAATGCGCAGATTCAGTAGAAATTACGGAATTTATTAAAGCATCTCTTTTCAGATTGCTGCCCGAAGAAATTAAATCCAAGATTGATTTTCTGCTCAAGCCGATTTCCGATGGCGGAGACGGATTCTTGCAGGTATGCCAAAGAAATTTCGGCGTTGAATTCCTTCATTTCGAAATCTCAAATTCTTTTAACGAAGATAAATTCTTTTGTCCGGTAGGTTACTTTCAAGAAACTAAAACTTTGTATGTGGAATCGGCAGAAGTATTAGGGCTAAAATTAATTCCGGAAGAATTTAGAAAACCGCTCTCGCTTTCATCAAGAGGAATGGGAGATCTTCTTCTGCAAATCTTTGATTCTGTTAACGCGGGAATTATGGATGTTGAAAAAATTGTTATAGGAATCGGCGGAACGGGAACAAACGATTTAGGCATGGGAATGATGGAAGTGTTCGGGCTTGAGTTCTACGATGCAAAAGATAATAAGCTGGAAGTTTTGCCAAAAAACTTTTCTCTAGTAGAAAAAATTGTAGCTCCGGAAGTAGAACTTCCTTTTAAGATAGAATTGATAATTGATGTTGAGAATCCGCTTTTAGGTATTGACGGCTCAAGTTTATTATTTGCCGAACAAAAAGGCGCTACAGACGAAGAATCGGTTTTAATGGAAAAAGGTTTTATCCATTTGCTAGATGAACTTGAAGTTGACGAAGATACACAAACAAAATTAAGCGGTGCAGGCGGCGGTATTGCGGCTGCAATGAAAATATTTTTTAATGCAAATGAAAAATTTGCAGATCAATTTATAAGAGAAGATCTGAAAGTTCATGCAGAAGTTTCCGGTCTTGATTATGTTATCACCGGAGAAGGGAAATTAGATTCGCAAACGTTTTTAAATAAAGGCGCTTTCATTGTTGTAAATGAATTTGCAGAAAAAAATATTCCAATTACTTTCCTTTGCGGAAGCAGCGACGGCGATTTACCCAAAATTGAAACTTTGAAAGTGATTGAAATTGGAGAATATTTCGATTCGGTTGAGGAATCAATCCAGAAGATTGATCAAGGAATTGAGATAGCATGCAGAAAGATCAGCAAAGAAATTATACAGTTATTCGCCAAGAAAAATTCAAAATAATTATTGAGATTGCCACGTACAGCTTTGCGGAACTCGTAATTTAAAAGAATAATTAAATTTATCTATTCATGGAAACATAATGGAAAACAAAGCGGAAGTTCTAGAAAAAATAAAAATAGATTCGCTGGAAGAAATTCTCGGTAAAAAATTTCCGGTGCTTGATGATGGTTTTGTACGTGTGATTGATTACATGGGCGGCGATGAATCTATTGTTCAAGCGGCGCGGGTTTCTTACGGCAAAGGGACTAAAAAAGTTAATGAAGACCGAGGATTAATCCGTTATCTTCTTCGCAACTTTCATACAACACCATTTGAGATGTGCGAAATAAAATTGCACGTCCGTGTTCCAATGGACACATGGCGCCAATGGATACGCCACCGCACGGCAAATGTAAACGAATATTCAACGCGTTACTCTTTGGCAATTGATTCATCTCAAAAAACAGATTCAAACGAATGGCGCTTTCAAGCTGTGGATAATAAACAGGGAAGCGAGGGATTTTTTGATAATGCAATCGGCAGTAAACTTTCCGAACGCGAAGAAGAACTTCAACAATTTGCCCGCGAGATTTATCAAGAACGTTTACAACTTGGCGTTGCACGCGAGCAAGCAAGAAAAGATTTGCCGCTTTCAACTTATACAGAAGCATATTGGAAAATTGATCTTCACAACTTGTTGAATTTTCTTGCTCTTAGAATGGACACACATGCCCAGCTCGAAATACGCAGTTACGCGAATGTTATTGGAAATGAAATTGTAAGTAAATGGTGCCCGATTGCATGGGAAGCATTTAAAGATTACCGGATGAATGCAATGAGTTTTACTTCGCTCGAATTACAAATACTGAAGCAGCTAATTGCCGGCAAAAAGAATGAAGCAACAAAACTTGCCGAAGTGTTCGGATGGCTGAATAAGATTGAAGGAAGACTTTCTAAAAACCGTGAGCGGATAGAATTTGAAGGTAAGCTTGAATCTATTGGTCTGCAAAAACCGTGGGAATAGTTTCTAAATTAGATTATGCTGATATACAGATGGGTCGGTTATTGTAATTATCTGTTCAGAAAAGATTGGTTAGTGTTAATTTTAGAGATTATTATTGAAAAAAATCATTATTGCAGCGGTCTCAAAAAATAATGTTATTGGTAA
>JAKAMS010000231.1 GCA_021812745.1 Bacteroidota bacterium
GAAAAGATATTTTGTTGCGCCGCCAGCTCTTTTGCTTCCTCACAATTTACATAGGCAAAATTCATAAGAGGAAAATTTTGAGCCAGCATCTCAATCAATTTTGGTTTTAGAACTTTGCACACATTGCATTGCGGCGTACTGAAATAAACTACCGCCGCTTTATTGGAGGAAACGAAAGAATTGAATTCTGCTGAAGTAAAGGGATCAGTCTGCATTTATATAAGTTGGTATTTCGGCAAGAGCCAAACATTCTCCGCAAAGCAAAATTGATTTGCCCAAATTAATTTGGGTTAATTTGCCGTCAAGAGAATCTGCTTCTGCAACAATGGATGAATTATCTATTCTTGTGATTTTTGCCACGATGTAAGCGGAGTTAGATTTTGTGCGGTTGTACAAATTTGCTGTCTCTTTGCTGCACTTCAATTCAGCAAAATATTTTACTCCTCCGGCAGAATTAACTTTCGCCCTCAAAAAATAATTTCCCTCTTTTTGAAAAACTCCTATGAGCGTGGAATCAAGCAGAACAGGGCGAGAAAAAAACTGTTTGGAGTTCGCATCAAAATCTTCAGATGCATATTTAAAGCGCAGCAGATTAGCCATCTCTCTTTTTGAAGAACGAAGTTGATCAAGGGCAGAGAAATCGTTCTTCTTTGCACAGTTAGATAGAGTGATGAATGAAACAGTAATGTAAGCAAGCAACAATCCGCCCTGAAATATTTTGCCGGATAATTTCATCAGCTTACTAATCAGCATTTACCTTTCTTTTCGTACTCTTCCTTACTTACAATTCTTTTTTCACAAATCCGGTATTCATGTATGTCAAAATATTTTTTCAGCCCGTTTGAATACTTCTCAATATTCGGGACTCTCACATAACCATCTTTTAATTCGCCAGTTTTACGGTTTTTGAATTTGATGTTTACTAAAAGATCTTCCGGCATGAACAACCCTTAATTTTTGACATGCAAAAATAGTTCTGAAAATTGGATTTTTCAAATTGGAAGTGTATTTGGCGTTACATATTTCCGGTTAGGATGAATGGTCGGTTGTGATGAGCCATTCGCCGTTGATTTTTTTCCAGATCAGAGTGAAATAACCGCCGGCTTTTTCTTTTCTGTCGAGGTCCCACTTTCCTATCATTAAAGCGCTTTTGGGATTCAAATATTCAAGTGAAATCACCTTAAAAGTCAGCTTTCCCATTATTTCTTTGATCGGATAACCTTTTTTGTAGGATTCAAATGTGGCGTTCCATCCGTAATTAATTCCGCTTTTCCCAATAAATCTGGTTGAATCGGATTTCCAATAACCTTTCATATATCCGGCTAAGTCTCCGTTGTTCCAGCAAATACGCTGTTGTTCAAGAACGTTTAGTATAGATGTTCTGTCATAATCGGAAATTGTTTGCGCTTTTAATGAAACGACCCAAATAAAGAAAACTAATAAAATATATTTTTTCATTTTATCTCTGTGATTTTAAAACGGATTCTTAGAACACCATTCTCAAAATTAGTCGAGATTATCTTGAATCCGCCGATCGCTTTTGTAGAAGCAATGTGAGTACCGCTGCATAAACATTTATCATAATCGCCTATACGAATCACTCTTAATGTTTCCCCGGCTTCCTCCGGCAAACGGGAAAGATTAAAAATTTTCTCCGCATCTTCTCGCTTCATGAACTCTGCGTTCACCGGAAGATCTTGCAAGATTACGGAATTAATTTTCTCCTCGATAGATTGAATTTCTTGCGGTGTCAAATCGCGGTCAAAATGATAATCGCATTTTGATTTTTTCTTTTCGATATGTGCGCTAAATGAACGTCCCCGCCCAAACATTTTATCCATAGTTCCATTGAGAAGATGTTCTGCAGTATGCATTGGCGGATAATAATCTTTCGGATTTTCGTTGTATTCCATAAGTAATACTCGATTCTAGATCGTGATGTTGAACTCAAAATAATTGTCTTGCTCATGATTAAGATTAAGATCACGAGCAAGATCAAGTTTTATATTACTAATCCTTATTCGTATCTAATTCTCTGCCCAACAAATATCTAAACCAGAATTGAACACGCTCGCGTGTAGCATGAGGCATTCCAACGCCGTGACGGAAGTTAGGATAGAGCATCATTTCAAAATCTTTGTTCTGTTTTTCTAATAAAGTAATTAGCTGAATAGAATTTTGCATGTGAACATTATCATCAATTGTTCCGTGTGTAATTAGCATCTTGCCTTTGTATTGATCAACATAACTCAGAACAGAACCGGCTTTGTAACCTTCCGGATTTTCCGCAGGTGTATCCATGTAACGCTCTGTATATACGTTATCGTAAAGCTTCCAATCCATTACACCATATTCGGCAATACCATAGTTAAAATAGTCTGCGCCTTTTGTTAGAGCAAGCGCACTAACATAACCGCCGTAACTTCCGCCGGTTATTGCAATCTTAGTTGTATCAATAAATGATTTTGTTTTCAACCATCTTACCGCTGCGGCATAATCATGCATTTCCCATTTTCCAAGATTGCGGTACATCAGTGCAACACCTTTTTTTCCAAAATGTCCTGTTCCTCGATGATCTACCGAAATTGAAATTATTCCATGCTGAGCGAGATAACTTTGCGCTAACCCAATTGAAAATGAATTTCGAACAGACGCACTATTTGGTCCACCGTATTCATTAAATATTACTGCATATTTTTTAGTCGAATCAAAATCTGCAGGTAAATACCAAACCGCAGGCAAGTTATATCCATCACCGGAAGGAATTGTGAATAATTCAACTTTAGCAAGAGCATAATCATCATATTGATTGCTCTTTGAATCACTAAGTGTTCTTATAAGTTTTCCGTCCATCTTATAAAGTTCTGTTTTAAATGGAGTGGATAAATTGCTGTAAGAGTCAATATAATATTTCCCTTTAGGAGAAACCGATGCTGTGTGTGTGCCGGGAATAGTTGTCAATTGTTTTAATCCTTTTCCATCAAAACCAACAACACAGAGATATTTGTCGGTACTGTTTTTCATAGGGCTGTGGAAATAAACTTTTTTGTTGGTTTCGTCAACGTAAGAGATGTCGGACACTTGCCAATCTCCTTGCGTTAACCTCTTAATCAATTTCCCTTTTAAATCGTAATAGTAAATATGGTCCCAGCCATCAACGTTCGAGCGCAATAAAAATCCGCTTCCGTTATCAAAGAAGTAGATATCTTCAAACCATTCAACCCATTCTTTCTGTTTCTCATTATATAGTTCTGTTTTCTTTCCCGTCTCAGTATCAATCCAATAAAGAATAATATTGTCCTGTGCGCGATTCATCCATTGAACCGTGAGCTTGTTATCTTTTGTCCATGTTGGCCATGCAATATATTGATCCGCCTTCTCGTCAAAATCAGCCCATGTAATTTTTCCATCGGCAATGTTCACAATTCCAAATTTTACATAAGGATTGGGATCGCCCGGTTCAGGGTAACGCTGATGTTCTAATTCACCATGCACTCCGTCTGCATGATAGATCGGAAAATCCGGGACGGGATTATCATCTGTATGCAAGAATGCGATTTTATCGCTTTTGGGCGACCACCAGAAAGCAGAATACGCAGTTCCTCTTCCTAAAATTTCTTCCATATATACCCATGAAGCCCAGCCGTTATATACTAGGTTAGTGCCGTCGTTTGTAAGTTGAGTTTCTTTTTCGGCATCAATATCGAAGACGTATAAATTATTATTTTTAACGTAAGCAACTTTTTTACCGTCGGGAGAAAGTTTTGCAACTTTTTCTACCGATTCATCTTTAGTTAACTGCTTGAACGAATTTTCTGAACGGGAATAGTAGTAAAGATCATTCTTAGAGAAGAAAATATAATTGTTATAGTCTTTCGTCATTCCAAGCGGTCTTTCGATGTTAAATCCCTCCGGCAATTGGATTGAGCTGTTGTCTATATAAACTTCCGATTTGCCATCCTTAGCATTTGTTTTCATCAATACCGGTCTAGAATCCGGTTTTGCAGGATCCGATTTCATTTCAAGATAATGATCTTCATCTATCCAGCCCATTTCTCCCCGCCCCATCATTCCCATTCGACTGCGCATGCCACCGCCTTCATAAACTTGCTTATACGTAAGTTGTTTTTTTTGTGCGGTCATATCGGAAAGAGTGAATACAGATCCAACTGCAAAAAGAAAAAGTATTAAAAATAATTTTTGATGTTTCATTTCTTCTCCAGATTCATTTAGTGAGCATCCGGCAAAAGTTATAAAAAAATTTTACCTCTGCCTATTTAATAAATGTTAAAAAACTGACTGCCGTTTTACCACGCATATGCTTCCGGCGCTTGATTACCCGGTCCCGGCCAGATTTCATCAAGTTTTTTTAGAACATAGCTGTTTAATTTTATCTCTAGCGCTTTTACATTTTCATTAAGCTGTTCTACTGTTCGCGGACCAACAATAGGTGCTGTTACAACGGGATTATTTAGTACCCACGCAAGAGCAACATCTGCCGGTTTCAAATTGATCTCTTTACACAAATTTTCATAAGCTTCAATTTGAGGGCGTAATTTTTCAACTGATTTTTGCAATGGCTCTCGCAATCTTCTTCCCTCTTTAGCTTTTTCCAAAACGCCGCACAATATTCCTCCGCCTAAAGGACTCCATGGAATAAGTCCAACTCCGAAATTTTTGCAAGCCGGAATAACTTCGAGCTCTATCTGACGGTTGCGTAAACTATATATACTTTGCTCAGAAACAATTCCCATAAAATTTCTTTTTTCAGCTTTGTAAAATGATTCAGCAATATTCCACGCAGCAAAGTTACTGCTGCCCACATAAAT
>JAKAMS010000232.1 GCA_021812745.1 Bacteroidota bacterium
GTTTTTGAGTTTGGAAGCTTCTTCGGATTAAAATTTGTCATCAGACCAATTTCCGAATTCATTTTACTTCCTCTATTTAAATTTCTTCACAGTTTTATTTCGAATTTCGGTCTTGTAATAATTGTCTTTTCAATCATCATTAAATTTGCTCTTCATCCTCTCACCCGGCAAAGTATGATGTCTATGAAGAAGATGCAGATGCTTCAGCCCAAGATTAACGAATTGAAAGAGAAGCATAAAGACAATCCTCAAAAAGTTCAGCAGGAAACCATGAAGCTCTATTCGACTTATGGCATAAATCCCATGGGCGGATGTTTACCTATGCTTTTACAGATGCCAATACTTATAGCGCTGTGGAGCTTGTTCAATGTTACAATCGAAATTCGTCAGCAGCCGTTTATGTTGTGGATGACAAATCTTTCTTCGCCGGACATAATTCTCAGACTGCCATTTAAAATTCCTCTGTTCAATGTTGATATCATCAGCGGTCTTGCTCTGCTTATGGGTATAACCATGTTCATCCAGCAAAAGATGAGCGTCAAAGATCCTTCGCAAAAAGCGCTGGTTTATATTATGCCGGTAATGATGACCATAATGTTTATGAGTTTCCCTTCGGGATTGAATCTTTATTATTTCATGTTCAACGCTCTTTCCATCGGACAACAATATTATATTAATCATAAACACGATAACGTAGAACTGGTGCCTGTCGCAAATCCAAATAAGAAAAAAGGATTTATGGCGCGCATGATGGAGTCTGCCGAAAAACAGGCGCAGGAACAAAGAAAAAATTCTCAGAAAAAAAGATAACTGCCGCATTATAGTTATTAGTTTTTGGCACTTTGTTACTTGAAATAGAGATGGAATTATTATTTTATGAAGTCATCTTTTATTATAAAAAATTTTTTTCTTTCTCTATTTTTTGTAATAACTCTTTCTGCTCAAAATAAAACCACTCTTAAACTAGATCTCACAGAAAAAAATCTTCCGTTTGGCTTAGTTGAAAAAGTTCCGGTTGGTGTTCCCAAAATAGGACTTGCTTTAAGCGGCGGCGGAGCGCGTTCAATTTCAGAAGTCGGCGTTCTTCGTGCGTTTGAAGAAGAACACATACCAATAGAATCTATTACCGGTACAAGTATGGGAAGTATCATCGGCGGGCTTTATTCTGCCGGGTATTCGATTAACGAGCTTGATTCGGTTTTGGAAAACACAAACTGGGATGATTTTTTTTCACCACAGCAATCAACGCGAAACGATTTGTTTATTGATCAAAAGATTTCTGAAGACCGCGCTATTTTATCTTTTAGAATGGACGGATTAAATCCGATAATTCCGAAATCAATCAGTTCCGGTCAGCGCGCCGCAAATCACTTAAACTTACTTTCCATCAATGCGCCTCTTCTTGCCGATGATGATTACGATAATTTTATCTACAGATTCCGTGCGATAAGCACAGACTTAATTTCCGGAAAAGAAGTTGTGATTGATAAAGGATCGCTCGGTTTATCAATGCGGGCAAGTTCCAGCGTAACACTTCTTCTTCCTCCTGTAAAAAAAGACTCATTACTGCTGGTTGACGGCGGACTAGCCGCCAACATTCCCGTAAAAGAAACGCGGGCGCTTGGTGCCGACATTGTTGTGGCAATAAATGCATCGAGCCCACTTTTTACTGAGGGTGAGTTGAATTTTCCGTGGACGATTGCAGACCAATTGGTAAGCATTCCTATGAAAATATTAAACGACGAACAATTACGTCGGGCTGATTTTGTTATCCAGCCAAATTTAGATTCAAGAAGAAATTCTGATTTCAAAAATCTTAACGATGTAATTAAAGCAGGATATGATGCAGGCAAACCGGTTGCAATTAAGGTACACGATGAATTTGATAAAATGTTTAAAAGTAATTTGTCAAAAAACATAAAAACATATAAAAATTTACTTTTGAATGAGAACCCGAGTGAATTAGAAAAAAATCTTTTTAATTCCTTAGCAAACAAAGATTCAGTATCCAGCGAGAATTTGTTGTTCCATCTTTATGATATCTTCAGCGGCGGTTATTGGCGAGATATGTCTTTGGATATTGATGAACGCGGCGGTGCTTCATTTATTACAATCAACGCAGTTGAAAATTTAAAAGTCCTCAACATTAACGTTGAGGGTGCATCAGATAGCAACATAACTATGGTGCTTAGCAAAACTTCAACGCTGTTAAATAAGCCGTTCAATCCCCGCGGTACATTTAATGTTGCGCTCGATATTCTGCGCAAATACAAAAGCGCCGGCTTATCTCTTGCCAGAATTGAAAAAATCTCCTTCGACGATAAAACCAACACGCTTTCATTTAAGATGAGCGAAGGCATAATATCAAAAATTATTATAGCGGGAAACAGTAAAACAAAAGAAAAAATTATTACACGGGAGTTTCCGTTAAAAGCAGGCGACATTTTTAAATATGAACTTGCAAAGAACGGTCTAACAAATTTGCGCAGTACAAATTTATTCGATCAACTTGATCTTACAATTTTACCCAGCGGGGGTGAAAACGAACTACGGCTAAAGGTTGAAGAAAAAATCTCCAGCGTTATCCGCTTGGGAATGAGAATAGATAACGAAAATTTGGCGCAGTTTTCTGTTGATCTTAGAGATGAAAATTTTAACGGCACCGCAACAGAAATTGGCGCAACTATATCGGGCGGAACACGAAACCGTTCTTACAGTATAGAACAAAAAGCCAACCGGGTTTTCGATTTATACCTTACTTACAAAGTTCGCGCATTTTATGAATTCAACGATATAAATGTGTATAAATACGACTCACTCCGCTCACCAAACCATTTCTCAAGAAGCAAAACAGGTGAGTACAGGCAATCATATGTAGGCGGATCGTTTGGAATTGGCTCACAGGTAGAAAAATTTGGAACCTTTCTTATTGAAGCACGCTATCAACGTGATGAAATTAAAAACAAGTTGGATTATACCGGTCCGACTTATATCAAAGATATTTCGAGTTTGCGTTTTTCTCTTTTTATAGATTCACAAAATGAATACCCTTATCCAACCGTAGGATTTTTAGTTAAAAGTTTTTATGAGACCGCGCAGACGGCTCTTGGCGGCGATATTGGATACACAAAATTCTATTTTGATTATAAAAATATTATCAGCTACCGAAGCATAAACACATTAAGCGTAAGAGCGGTAATTGGCCTGGGTGATGGAACCGTTCCTCTCAGTGAACAGTATTCGCTTGGTGGGCAAAATTCTTTCTTCGGATTACGCGATAACGAATTTCGCGGGAGACAAATTTTCTTTACCTCGCTTGAGTATAGATACAAACTTCCGATAAAAATTTTCTTTGATACTTATATTAAAGCGCGTTACGATCTCGGTTCTATCTGGCAAGAAAGAGAGCAGATACGTCTCAAAGATTTAAGACACGGAATTGGTGCAACTTTATCATTTAATACTCCGGTGGGTCCTGCGGATTTTTCCGTGGGCAAAAGTTTTTACTTTGCAAACAGACTCTCGAACAATACAATTGTCTGGGGACCTGCTTTTTTCTATTTTACAATCGGGTACTACTACTAATCAAAACGCAAACTCTAAATTCTAAATCTTTCTTTTTCTACCGCTCTTTCTGCTAACGCATAATATTTTATTTCCAAGTTTGAGTCCCCGCATTTTTTGTAGTGCTTTGATAGCGCATAGTAAATCTTACTTTTTTGATTAACCGAAGAAACCGACTTGTCAATCACATCAAATATTTTTTGATTTATGGGAAGACTGATTTCATAATTGTATAAACCAAGAAGACTCAGCAGCGGCTTATGAGATTCCGGCTGAACAGAAAAAGCCCGTTGATAATAGAAAAGTGCGTCATTGACATAATTGAAATAATCGGTATGGTTTTCAAAAACTTTTCCCGCCCACATCAACAAATCAAATGAACTGCCGGACATTTCTTTGATAAGTTTTTCTGTAAATAATTTTATTTCGTCGGGCGAAAGTGTTGGATTGGCAAGCAAAATTTTATAAAGTCCAATATCCGAGAGCTTTAGTTTTATTGCATCTTGAAATGCATCGAACAATTCATCCGAAGATGTTGAGCTGCGGAAAATTTCTTCTATTCTATTTATTTCATCAAGATTCACATTCTACTCCGTTCCATTAAATTGTCAATAAATGCTTTATCAAATTCTCTTTTGAAAATTTAGGTAATTCCTCTCTGAACTCAACCGTTTTATTTTTATCCCATTGCTTCGAGACAGATTCAACATATCTATGTGTGGGCAGAAAGGCGAAGCGCCGTTCCAATAAAATGCAGCTCTCGTCAAAAATAAAAAAAGCGATTACGACAGGTATATTAAATTTATTGCGCCAGCGCTCGTAAGATTTTATTGCTCTGGTATTAACCATAAATGATTTTGTGTGTTTTCCCTTCCAGTCAAGAAACGCTTGTTCTCCTTTATAATTAATCACAACATCGGGCTTGTCTTCTCCTTTTTCCCAAACTTTTTCGTAACGTTTATCTTCTCCGAAATTTTTGAAATCAATGCCCCATTGAACAAGCAAATTTTTTCCTGCCCGTTCAGCAAGATCGTGAAGTTTGTAATTGCTTCTAAATTTTTCTTTTGATTTTGCCGGTTTAAAATCCAGTTCTTTCATAAGATTACTAACTTGACGGATAAATGAGGTGATTCTACCAAACAAATTAAAAAATATTTTATTCCTTCGGTTGGGAGTTAGACATTGTCTAAATCCTTTCTAACTTTGTCTGGAAAATAAATTTTAATTAATAATGTAACAATAGAAGAATCTATTTCGTCTGT
>JAKAMS010000233.1 GCA_021812745.1 Bacteroidota bacterium
AGATTAACTAGAACAAACGCCGCAAATACAAATATGAGAAAGGTAAATTTTGCATTTTCTTTGATACCGATAATATTCAGTCCGGTAATTAAACCAATTACTCCAAACTTTAGAAAAAATCTTATCTCCGGACCCATTCCTAAAAAATAAGTTCCGTTTTCCACAGCACTAACAGTAGAAATTGTAGCAGTTAATATATAGTCAACAAGTATGGATGAAATAGCCACAAAAGAGAAAGTTGGACCAAGAACCAAATATGAGAACGAATAAACACCGCCGCCTCTAATATTGTTCTTTTCAAGAATTTCTCCAATCTCAACCATTCGAGTAGACAGAAATCTTATTAGGACAGATGTTAGTGCAATATAAAAGATTGCTTTTATGCCGATAAACCGGAAAGCTTCAAAAGGTGCGTAGTAAATTGAAGTGAGTTCATCCATCAATGTAATGATGCCCACGGCAAGCCACGTAAGCATCCATTTACCGTTATAAAGGAATGAAAGAAAATCCTTTTTACGGGTAAGATAGACAAATGCAATCACCAACGCGAGGTTGGCAGCAATAAATAAGAGTGTTTCCATCATTAATCAAAATTTAACGGGCTTAACTTAATAAATTTCTACCCGAACGCAACAAAAATTTAGAAAGTTAAATTTAGTTTTTGGTTTTAAGTCGAAAATATTTATTTTTACGCCGCGTTTTTGATGGGCAGATAGCTCAGTCGGTAGAGCAAAGGACTGAAAATCCTTGTGTCGGCGGTTCGATTCCGTCTCTGCCCACCAGAACTTGAAAGGGATGTGAAAACATCCCTTTCTCTTTTTAAATATTTATCTAAATTGTCTCGAAATTATAAGCAAAAACCGATGTCAACAAAAACTATTGTAATCAACGATATAGAAATTCGGATTAAGAAAAGTCCCCGGGCGCGTTATATGAATATTTCCGTAAAGCCGTTTGGAGGTGTTACGGTTTCAATTCCGGAAAAGGTATCGTTTTATGATGGAGAAAAATTAGCTCATCAAAAAATTAAGTGGATTGAAGAACACGTTTCTAAAATGAGAGGATACGAAAAAACATTTTCAATCTATGATGAGAATTCTAATTTTCAGACGCGCAATCACAGGCTGGAAATAAAATCATCTGAGAAAAATAAAATTTCTGTAAAAGTGAGAAATGGAATTATAAAAGTCCATTACCCGGATGACATGGCTGCAAAATCACCCAACGTACAGAAAGCAATAAGAAAAGGGATTGAAACCGCCTATAGGGAAGAAGCTAAAGAATATTTGCCAAAAAGATTAAATGATTTGTCTGACAAGCACAAACTTCCGTTTAGCGAGTTATTCATTAAAAATGTTAAGAGCCGGTGGGGAAGTTGTTCGGGGAAAAATAATATAAATCTCAGCATTCATCTAATGCGTTTACCGGATCATTTAATTGATTATGTTCTGCTTCATGAATTGGCACATACAAAGATCAAAAATCACAGTAAGAAATTTTGGCAATTTCTTGATACCTTAATTGTAAACGCAAAAGAAATAGATAAAGAATTAAGACAGTTCAGAATCAGTCTGTATTAGAATAGCTAAAAGCTTGCATCTATTTAGTTGAATCCTGCACCTGCACTATTTATATTTCTGCCGCAAAAATGAAAGGGAAATATGTCATTTCAAACAATCACAACAACTGATTTTACAAATCTAAAACTCTTCAAACGCGGTAAAGTAAGGGACGTTTATGATGTAGGCGAATATTATTTGATTGTTTCTACAGACCGTCTTTCTGCGTTTGATGTAATCATGAATGAAGGAATTCCTTCAAAGGGGGAGATTCTCAACCGCATTTCAAAGTTTTGGTTTGACTACACAAAAGAGATAATTCCGAATCATCTTGTCTCTATGAATGTTGATGAATATCCCGCCGTATGTCAGCCGTATAAAGATGTACTGCACAACCGTTCAATGCTGGTAAAGAAAGCAGAATTAATTCCAATTGAATGTATTGTTAGAGGATACATCACGGGTTCCGGTTTAATTGATTATCAAAAGACCGGAAAAATTTGTGGTATTGAATTGCCTAAAGGATTAGTCGAATCTGAAAAACTTTCCGAACCGATCTTTACGCCTTCAACAAAAGCTGAAATCGGTCTTCATGATGAAAATATTTCTGCCGAAGAAGCAACTAATATAATAGGCAAAGATGCGTTTGAATTTATCAAAGACACAACAATAAAAATATATTCTAAAGCTTCTGAGTATGCTTTAGAAAAAGGAATTATCATTGCCGATACAAAGATGGAGTTCGGTTATTACGACGGGGAAATTATTTTGATTGATGAATTGCTTACGCCGGACTCGTCAAGGTTCTGGCCTCTGGATGAATATCAAAAAGGGAAGACGCAAAACAGTTTTGATAAACAATATGTGCGCGATTATCTCCTCTCTGTTAATTTTAACAAGAAACCGCCGGCACCAACACTGCCTCAAGAAGTTATTCTAAACACAAGCAAAAAATATCAGGAAGCGTTGCTCAAAATTACCGGGAAAAATATTTAAGGATGACCCCAGTCGAAATAAAGGTTCAAGAAAAAAACTTGCAGATAAAGTGGGATGATAATTCCGAGACCAAAATATCACTTGCTGACTTAAGAAGATTTTGCCCGTGCGCTATTTGCACATCACAAGAGGATACGCATCATCATGATTACATCAAAGTTTTTTCTGATGAACAAATTGTTCTAAAAAGTATTAACATTGTAGGCAATTATGCTGTTGGAGTTAGTTGGGCGGATAATCATAACACCGGCATTTACGATTTCAATTACTTAAAAAAAATATCCGATTTATAAAGAAAATTATAAACTCACATTATGGTTCTCCCAAATCAATTAACGATATTGAGAATAATTCTAACGCCGGTATTTCTAGTGCTGTTCCTTATGGGCGAACCGTTAGCAATCCAAATTTCTTCTGTTGTCTTTGTTATTGCCGCCATCACAGATTGGTACGACGGCTGGCTTGCTCGTAAATTCAACTATATTACAGAGTGGGGAAAATTTATGGACCCGCTTGCCGACAAAATTTTAACATCAACCGCTTTTATGGCTTTTGTAATTGTTGGCATTCTTCCCCTTTGGATGGTTCTGCTTATAATAATTCGAGATTTCTTAATTACATTGATTCGAATCTATGCCGATTACAGAAAAGTTTCTTTTACAACTAAACGCACAGCACAAATAAAAACATTTTTGCAGATGTTTTTTCTTTATTACTTACTCTTAATCTATACACTAAAGACCTTTGAGACACTGCAATCTTCATACAAGAATTTATTTGATTTCCTTCTGAATCCAGTAGGCATTTATATTACGATGTTATTAATAACATTATTTACAGTTATAACCGGCATTACTTATATATTCAGTAATCGTTTTTTAATTAAAAAGCTGATTAAAGGTGAAAATTAATTTTTTTGAAAAACTTCTCGGCTCTGGATTCTATACCGGTTATATACGGTTTGCATCCGGAACCTGGGGAAGTCTTGCGGCGTTGATAATTTATCTGGTACCGGGATTTGAAAATCCTTCTCTGATGATTTTTATGATCTCATTATTCATTCTTATCGGTGTTCCTATAGGAGACAAATTTGAAGCGCTTTATGGTAAAGACCCAAAAGAATGCACAATAGATGAAGTAGTAGGAATGTGGATTACACTTCTTTTTCTTCCTAAGAAAATATGGTGGATAGTTCTAGCATTTTTAATCTGGCGCGTAATGGACATTGTAAAACCTTTTCCCGCTCGTAAATTAGAAAGTATTAAAGGTGGTTGGGGAATCATGCTGGATGATGTAATGGCGGCGATTTATTCTTTCATCTCCATCCAATTAATAATTTACTTTTTCAACATTCTGGTTAAATAAAAAATGAAAGCACACATTATCACCATTGGTGATGAAATATTGATAGGACAGACGCTTAATACCAATGCAGCATTTATTGGCGAAAAATTAACTTATTCACAAATTCAAGTAACTGCCACAAGCGTGGTGCCTGACGATGAAGAGATAATTCTAAATGAATTCAAACGGACACTTGATTCAAATGATGTTGTGATTGTTACCGGCGGATTAGGTCCAACACATGATGACGTTACAAGAAAATGTGTTGTTGATTTCTTCGAAACAGAACTGGTCGAAAATGAAGAAGTGCTTTCCGACATAAAAAAGTTTTTTGAATCAAGGGCAAGAATATTAACCGAAACGAACCGCGGTCAAGCATTGGTGCCAAAAATTGCTATGCCGATTCGCAACAAAAGAGGCACTGCACCGGGATATTGGATAGAACAAAAAGGGAAAATATTTGTCTGCATGCCCGGCGTGCCGCATGAAATGAAAAATATGATGGATACTTTTGTACTTCCAAAACTTAGTGGAATGTTGGAAAGGAAAAGCCACATATCAATAAGCAATTTACTTTCTACCGGAATTCCGGAATCTAATCTTTTTGACCGACTTGGAAATTTAGATGAACTTCTTCAAGGCGCTAAGATGGCTTTTCTTCCGAGTCAATTTGGCGTTAAGATTCGAATTACAGTCGAGTGTGCTACCGAAGAAGAAGCAAATAATAAATTAGTAGAAATTGAACAAAAAATACGTGCTAAGGTCGGAAGATATATCTATGGCAAAAATGATGATACACTTGAGGGAGTGATTGCAAAATTATTAATTGACCGGGGACTTAAAATTGCAGTTGCTGAATCTTGTACTGGCGGATTGATAAATAATCGTCTGACTAATGTTAGCGGAAGTAGCAAATTTTTAGAGC
>JAKAMS010000234.1 GCA_021812745.1 Bacteroidota bacterium
TCATTCGATTCATAAAGAGAAGACATTGATTCGAAAATAATTCTGTTCCGTTTATCGAAGAACGATTCCGGTTTTAAGATTTCGATTGCCTTGGGAACAGCTTCATTATCAATCAACATTGCGCCAAGCACAGCCATTTCCACTTCCGGTACCGAAGGAGGAAGTTTTGAAGCGGCTTTCAATTTTTCAATGTCGCGTTCTTTTTTTCCGTCTTGTTTGTTTATAGTTCGTTTTGCCATTTCAATTTGCCGTTAAGTCATCGTAAAGTTTTCTGAATTTTTGAACATCTTCCCAGCATCCGCGTTTCCAATTTGGATTACGCAAAAGAGCCGCAGGATGATATGTTGCCATTACCTTTATTCCGTTAAAATCGTATACGGACTCGCGAAGCTGACCCAGTGATAATTTTTTATCGAGCAGTCCGTTTGCCGCAACTCTTCCCAGACACAAAATAATTTTTGGTTTAACAAGATCAATTTGTTTGTGAAGATAAGGAATACATGTTTCCATTTCGCCGGGCAGCGGATCGCGGTTATTCGGCGGGCGACATTTTAAAATATTTGCAATGTAAACATCTTCACGTTCAAACTTGATTGCTTTGAGAATATCGTTAAGCAGTTTGCCGGCACGCCCTACAAATGGTTCTCCTTGCAAATCCTCGTCACGACCCGGAGCTTCGCCAATTAACATCGCATCTGCGTTTGGATTGCCGACTCCAAATACAAATTTAGTTCTCGTCTTACCAAGCGCACATTTCTGGCAGTCACAAATCTGGCTGTTAAGATCAGTAAGTGATTCCGCTTTCTGAAAATTTTCGACGAATAAATTTTCAGTTAAGGAGACTTCAATTTTATCTATTTCTTTGACAGCAGCATTTTTTTTGCTCAACGATTCCTCCACGGATTCACTCACGTTCTCAAGCAGAAAATCACCGAATATATTCTGCTGATCTTTAATTGCTTCGATTAATAATTTTTTATCGTCTGAATTCAAAATAATAATTTTTGATGGGTTATAAAGAATTTTCTACGAATGAATTTAGTAAAAAAGGAGCTATTTAAGAAAGGGAGTTGAGAATTATTCTTACAAAAATTGGTATTACTTGATATTTATCATCCTATAACCGATTCCTGATTCAGTTATTATCATTTTGGGGTGAGCATGATCGTCTTCAATTTTTTTCCTTAACTGTCCGACAAATACTCTTAATGATTGAGATTGTTCAACGTAACTTTGTCCCCATACTTCTTTTAATATCAACTGATGGGTTAATACTTTTCCTAAATTCTTAGCCAATAGTATTAGTAACGAATATTCAGTAGCCGTTAATTTGATTTCTTCATCGTTCTTTTTAACGGTTCTTGAAACAAGATCAATTTTTAAAGAACCATTCGTAAATATATTGCTCTCTTGAACCTGACTTGCTCTTCGTAAACTGGCTCTTATCCGCGCCAGTAATTCTGCCGTATAAAATGGTTTGGTCAGATAATCATCGGCTCCTAAATCGAGAGCTTTTACAATATCTTCTTCGGAATTTCTAACAGATAAAATCATAACCGGCAGCGAACTCCAAGTTCTAATTTCATGAAGCACCGAAAAGCCATCCTGATCGGGTAATCCTAAATCCAAAATGATAAGATTAGGGTGCGCAGTTGCTGCTTGTATAATTCCGTCTTTGCCGTTTTCCGCTTCGATTACTTTATAGTCGTCAGATTCAAGAGTGATGCGTAAGATTTTTCTTATCTGAGATTCATCATCAATAATCAGTATTACCGGTTTTGTACTCATTGTTTTGAATTTTATTTTTGAATCGGAATATTTATGATAAAAACGGCACCGCCATCTTTTCTATTTTTTGCTGAAATACTTCCCGAGTGTGCCTCAATAAATCCTTTTGCAATTGATAGTCCTAATCCTGTCCCTCCGGTTTTAGTTCCTGGTATTCTATAAAATTTTTCGAATAATTTATTCAAAGTTTCTTCAGCAAAACCGGGACCGTTATCCGATATTTCAATTACACAATTATCTTTTTCTTCTTTTACACTAATCCGGATAGTACTTTTTTCCGGAGTGTAAATTAACGAATTATGAATGACATTTATCAATGCTTGTTCAAGCAGGCCGAAATCGAACTTGAGAAGAGGAATGTTTTCCTGAATCTCTGTTTTTACCGTGTGATTAATTAATTCATTATTTAATCTTTTCAAAACACTTTCTATTAAATCTGTAATTTCATGCCAATCCAGTCTCAATTTCATTTGTCCGGATTCCAAACGTGTCATATCAAGTAAATTCTCAACAAGACGGTTCAATCTTTCAGCAGCAATGTTAATTTCAGTGCTTAGATTTTTTCTCATCTCTTTGTTTTCAGAGATCGAATCATCCGACAAAGAACTGATTCCTCCTATGATTGTTGTAATAGGAGTTTTTAATTCGTGAGAGATAGAATTGAATAATGTTTTATATAATTTTTCCGATTCCGAGAAAACCAAAGATTTTTTTGCCAGTTCGTTTAGAAGCTCTCTTTCAAAATTAATTGTAATTTGATTAACAAACGCTTCAAGAAGAGTTTCTTGCTCAAAATGTAACGGCTCATCGTTGGTGAATTTTAGTCCAATCACTCCAATCTTACTTTTTGCTCCAATTAATGGAATAAATTGAGCATCTGAGGTAGGAAGAGTGTTGGTAAATTTCCCCGCTTTCTGCCCGCCAAAAAAACTCCAATTTGCGATATGCCATTCCATATCTGCAAATTGAAATGTACTTGCGGAATGTGGCTGCGGAGAAAGTTTTTTTTCATTAACTGGAAATATGACTGCGACATCTGCATCAAAAACTTTTTTAATATTTTTTATGCTGATTTCGATAAGATCGTCTAGGCTTTTTCCTGTAGCCAATTCTTTAAGAAGATTGTATAGTGCATTTGTGCGTTTTTCTCGAATTGTCACCAATTTTTGTTGAGCTTTCAATTTTGAAGTAAGAACACCTGAAATTGTTGCTACAATGAAGAAAATGAATAACATCAATACATCTTCGATTTTGTCTATATGTAATGTGAACTGTGGCGGGATAAAATAATAATCCCAGCTAAGTGCACCTATTAATGCTGCAAGAATCATAGGTCCCCGGCCAAGGTTTAAAAGCGGCATAAGTGAAACAACCAAAAGTAAAATCAAAGAAACTGTTTGGTAGCCGATTTGAGCTAGTAAGGAAAAACAGATTAATAATACAGCGCTAATTATTAAGGAAGAGACTAGATACTGATATTTCCCGGATTGAAATTTTGAAATTAGATTGCTTAATACTTTTCGAGAATCTGTTCTTTCACCTCCTACAATATAAATATCAATCTCACCGCTCTCTTTTAACAGTCCTTCTACCACTTTCGATTTTCCGGATGCTCTTGATTTACCGACTATTATCTGCGTAACATTATTTTCAGAAGCAATCCGAATCAAAGCATGGACAATATCCATATCATTGGTTATAATAATTTCAGCTCCTAATTCTTTAGCTAATTCAAAATTCTTTTTTAAGACTTCTTTATTTTCTTCAGAAACTTTTTGATCTGTTTCTACATAGACTGCAATCCAGGATGCTTCCATTGTATATGCAAGCCGGCGGGTCCACCTAATTAACTTGGCTGAGTAAGGGCTGGGACTGATTGCAACCATTAATCGTTGTCCCGATTTCCAAGTGCTGGTAATGTTTTTTTCGGTTTTATAATCTCGCAATTGGTAATCTACTCGTTCAGCGGTTAATCGGAGAGCCATTTCACGAAGCGCCGTCAGATTTCCTTTACGAAAAAAATTTTCAATCGCTTGCTGGGATTTTTCCGGCATGTAAACTTTGCCTTCACTTAATCTTTGAAGAAGCTCATCTGGTGTAATATCAACCAATTCAATTTCATCGGCATTGGCAAATATTGAATCCGGAACCGTCTCTTTAATCTGAGCGCCGGTTATTTGGAAAACTGTTTCAGCGCGACTTTCAAGATGTTGAACATTTAACGTTGTGTAAACATCAATTCCATTATTCAGAATTTCTATAACATCTTGAAAACGCTTAACATGCCTGGATCCGGGAATGTTTGAGTGCGCAAGTTCATCTACCAAAACTAACTGCGGTTTGCGAGATAAAATTGCATCGAGGTCCATCTCTTTAAATATTGAATCTCGATAAGTAATTTCTTTTAGCGGCAGATACTCCAATCCCTCTAGAAGTTTTTCTGTTTCTTTCCTTTTGTGAGGTTCTACATAACCAATCACAACATCAATTTTATCTTTTTTCAATTTTTGTGCTGCTTCGAGCAATGAATAGGTTTTTCCAACTCCGGCGCACATTCCAAAAAATATCTTAAGCTTTCCTTTTTTTTCTTTCTCTTCTTCTCTTTGAATCGAATCCAATAGTTTTAAGGGATCCGGGCGCATTTCTTCGTTTGTGTTCATTTTATTTTATCTAACTCCATATTTAACATCAACACGTTTATTCTGCTTTCTCCTAAAAAACCGATCTGAGGATTTTCAATTAAACCGGTTATTAATTTAATCAATTCCTCTTTTTGTGTTGTATTGAAATTTCTAGAATTACATATGCGATCAACTTGAAGAAATGCTGATGCCGGTGTTATATCCGGGTCAACACCGCTTCCGGATGCAAAGAGCATTTCATTTGGAATTATACTCGAATTTTTAATGAAGTTACTTTTAGCAAAGATTTCTTTTCTATTTTCATATAACTTTTTCAACTTAGCGCTTGTAGGAGCCAAGTTACTTGCACCGGAAGGAAATGGA
>JAKAMS010000235.1 GCA_021812745.1 Bacteroidota bacterium
TGCTGGATACCGAAAAGAATGCTTCCATTTCTTTAACAGAAAGTTTGGCAATGTATCCGGCGGCTTCAGTATCCGGTTTATACTTCGCACATCCGCAAGCAAAATATTTTACTGTAGGCAAGATCGGCAAAGACCAGGTTGATAGTTACCGCATGCGTAAAGGAATCAGTTTGAAAGAAGCTGAAAGATGGTTAAGACCAATTTTAAATTATGATGAAAGCGAATAATATGGAAAATCAATACCGTCCCGGCGCTATAGGCGCATTAATGGATGAATACGAAAGAGTTGCGCTCGAGTTAAAGAATTTATTAATCACAATTACTCAAGAAGAGTTTACAAAAATCCGCGATCCATTTACAAAAGATGAAAACTGCCGATCAATTCAATCCGTTATGAAACATGTTACTGCTGCAGCTTACAGATACGCAGATCAAGTTTGTGTGTTTCTTAAGAAACCCGTAGTTAATCACGATTATCATATCTATAATGTTGTTCATGCAATTGATGAGTTAGAAAAAGTTGTTCAATTCACCGCTGAGACAGTAACCGGCTATTTTCAAATGACCCGCGAAGAAATCCTTTCAACCCGCACAGAAACTAGATGGGGCTTGTATGATATTGAAATGATGTTTGAACATGCGATAGTTCATATTCTACGGCACAGAAGACAAATCGAAAAGTTATTGCGGTTGGATAGGTAGAGCCCAGAAAAAAATCCTCTTTTAACAATTTTTAACTTAGAATGATTTCCTTATTGCATAAATTGAACTTGCAGAGAAGCAGGAATCTTCTCTTATACATTTAATAAATTTCAATACTATGAGGAGTACAAGATGAATCGTAAGCTATTTACAATGCTTTTAATCTTTCTCACGCTCACTTTATCTTTAACTGCACAAGAAAAAATTGATTACCAAATGATGCAGCGGATCCGCCAGGAAGGACTTCAGAATTCTAAAATGGCGGAAACAATGAGTTACCTTTGCGATGTTTACGCGCCGCGTCTAGCAGCTTCACCTCAATACCGCCAAGCCGCCACATGGGTTGTTGACAAACTCAAAGGACTCGGTTTAGATAAAGCTGAAACAGAATCGTTCGGAGCTCTTGGACGCGGCTGGGAATTAAAAAAGTTTTATGCAGCAATGACATCACCTCAGTATATGCCTCTTATTGCCTATCCCAAAGCATGGACTCCGGGATTTGAAGGAGTGTTAAAAGGTAATGTTGTTCTGATGGATATAAAAACCGAAGCAGATCTTGACGCATTCAAAGGTAAATTAAAAGGAGCTATCGTTCTTTCTAGAGGCGAACAGCCTGTTGCTCTTGCAATGGAAGCAGATGGGAAAAGATATTCTGATGAAGACTTAAAAAATATACAATTGGCTCAGGACGGAGGCGGAAGAAATTTTGATCCCGCACAAAGAGAAGCAATGCGCCTTCAAAGAGAGATGCAGACTAAAATAGCAAAGTTCTTGAAAGATGAAGGCGCCGCTGTTGTTCTTGAACCATCAAGAGGAACAGATGGAACTGTTTTTGTACAAGGCGGCGGATCATACCGTAAAAATTCCGAGATGCCTTTGCCTTCAGTTGTTGTTTCTGTTGAACAATACAACAGAATGGTTCGTATCGCGCAAAAAAATGTTCCTGTTACAATGGAGATGGAAATTCAAGCCAATTTTGTAGATACCGATTCACTTGGTTATAATATAATCGCGGAAATTCCGGGCACAGATAAAAAATTGAAAGACGAAGTAGTAATGCTGGGCGGACATTTTGATACATGGCACGCAGGTACTGGCGGAACAGATAATTCTGCCGGAACAGCTGTTGCTTTAGAAGCCGTAAGAATTTTAAAAGCTCTTAACATCAAACCGAGAAGAACAATACGTATTGCTTTGTGGGATGCAGAAGAAGAAGGATTAATTGGTTCACGCGGCTACGTAAAAAATCATTTCTTCGATGCCGAGAAAAAAGAGATCAAGCCTGAATACAATAAACTTGCTGCTTACTTTAACTATGATAACGGTTCAGGAAAAATTCGCGGAATTTATGCACAGGGAAACATAGCTGTTGTACAGATTTTTGAAGAATGGTTAAAACCTTTCAACGATCTCGGTGCTGCAACAGTTACATTAAGAAATACCGGAAGCACCGACCATGCGTCTTTCGATGCGGCTGGTCTGCCAGGTTTTCAATTCATACAGGATCCTCTTGAATATATGGCAAGAACACATCATTCAAATATGGACGTTTATGATCATGCAAGTAAAGCGGATTTAACTCAGTCGGCAACAATTATGGCGGCATTTGTTTATAACGCCGCTATGCGCGACGAAAAACTGCCAAGAAAATATTTTGATCCGAACTCTGTTCAACAACGCGGACCACGGTTTTAATTATCTATTTCTTCGTTATCTTAGCGGGTAGTTTTATTTTATTATTCTATCCGCCAAGAAAACGGAGTTGATATACGGATGAGTTATCAGAACGGACTAAAAAATCTTTTTGAAAATTGGTCGGGAGAGAAAACTGTAACTTTCTCTCCTCTTCCGGAATCCGGATCACCAAGAAAATATTTCAGAATTACCGGGGCAACTAAAACCGCAATAGGCGTATTCAACACAGAGAAGCAAGAGAACAAATCATTTGTCTATCTCTCCAAACATTTTAAAAAAAACAGCTTAAATGTTCCTAAAATTTATAGAACCGACCTACCAAATAATATTTATTTGATAGAAGATTTGGGCGACCAAACTCTTTTTTCTTTTCTTGAAGAGAATAAGAAAAAAAATAAATTTAACAATGCGTTAAAAATTGTTTATAAAAAAGTCATCGAACAACTTCCGCGTTTTCAAATTGCGGCTGTAGAAGAATTAGATTACTCAAAATGTTATCCGGTTTCTAAATTTGATAAACAATCTATGATGTGGGACTTAAATTATTTCAAATACTATTTCCTCAAACCAGCCGGCATCACTTTCGATGAGCAGAAACTGGAAAATGATTTTAACACAATAGCCGATTTTCTTCTTCAAGCAGACAGCAATTATTTTATGTACCGGGATTTCAATCCGCGCAATATCATGATAAAAAATAACGAGCCGTATTTTATTGATTATCAAGGCGGACGTGAAGGCGCACTTCAATATGACATCGCTTCTTTCCTATTCAGTTCTAAATCGGATATTCCATTTTCTCTGAGAGACGAGTTTCTTGAGCATTACATCTCTTTTGCAAGAAAAATAAAACCATTTAACAGAAAGGAATTTCTAAAATATTACGACGGTTATGTTTTAATTCGGCTGCTTCAAATGTTTGGCGCTTATGGTTACCGCGGTTATTATGAAGGTAAAGCTCATTTTTTAAAAAGCATTCCGTACGCAGTAAAAAATCTTGAGTGGCTCTTAAAATATCACCGCCCCAAAATTAAAACTCACGAATTATTCAATTCTCTTCAGCAAATAGTTAATTCTAGCGAACTAAAAAAATTCGATTGGAATTTTTCTGCTGAAGGCAAACTAACTGTGAGGGTAAATAGCTTTTCATACCGCAAGAAAATTCCGGCGGATCTTTCCGGCAACGGAGGAGGATTTGTATTTGACTGCCGCGCAATTCCTAATCCGGGAAGGATTGATAAATACAAACCATTGAACGGCAAAGATAAACCTGTGCAAAACTTTCTTGATGCTCAGCCGGAAGCACAAATTTTCTTAAAAGAAACGTACCATTTGGTTGATAAAAGCGTTGAGAATTATATAAATCGTAAATGGACCGATTTAATGGTAAACTACGGATGCACCGGCGGTCAACACCGCTCAGTTTATTGTGCCGAAAAGTTAGCCAAACATCTTGCTTCAAAGTATAAGATTGGTATAAAACTAATTCATACAAATCTGCAAAAGAAAGAAGTGTCTAAGTAACTTTGAAACTCGGGTACTTTTCATGAAAGCATTCATATTGGCTGCCGGACTAGGCACACGTTTACAACCGATAACAGACTCAAAGCCGAAAGCGCTTGTTGAGATAAATGGAATTACACTTCTTGAATTTACGATCAGACGGTTAATAAAATTCGGGTTCGATCAAATCATCATAAATGTTCACCACTTTGCCGATCAAATAATAAATTTCCTTAATGAAAAAAATAATTTCGGAATTGAGATTGAAATTTCAGATGAGCGGGATTTACTTCTTGATACCGGCGGCGGATTAAAAAAAACAAGTCGGTTTTTTAGTAGCAATGAACCATTTCTCATTCACAATGTTGATATACTTTCCGATGCCGATCTGGCTCAATTTTATAATTTTCATCTCAACTCAGATTCTATTGCTACTCTTGCCGTTCAAAAAAGAAAATCTTCACGTTATTTTCTGTTTGATGAAGAAAAATATTTGTGCGGCTGGGGAAATGTGAAAACTAACGAACTAAGAATAACCCGTAAGCCAACTGGAGAATTAACTCAACTTGCCTTCAGCGGAATTCATATGGCGGATCCTTCAATTTTCCAACTCATGCCGCCAGAAAAAGTTTTTTCTATAGTTGATTTCTACTTATCAATCGCATCTCAAAATCGAATATCTTATTTTGATCATAGTAATTCCCTTTTCATAGATTTGGGCAAAAAAGAAAATTTTGCTGAAGCAGAAAAAATCTTTAATAATAATTTTTAACGGAAGGAATTAATCATGAAGAAAATGGTTTTGATATTCGTTCTTCTCTTGACAATAAATTCTCTTGCGGCAGCGCAAGGTGTAGATTGGATAAAAGAGCATTACACAAAAAAAGATTAC
>JAKAMS010000236.1 GCA_021812745.1 Bacteroidota bacterium
AAATGTGTTGATTGTTGATTAGAATATCTCCGCTGTCAGGTTTCATCAAACCAATTATGCATTTGAGCAGTACGCTTTTGCCAGATCCGCTCTTTCCAAAAACTATAAGATTCTCTGCGCGGAGAACATCAATAGAAACATTTTCGAGAACCAGAAGTTCATCAAAACGTTTTGTGAGATTTTCTACTTTGACTATAGAGTCGGCCATAACCACAACGTAATTTTTACTAAAACCATATCAAAAACTAAAATCAGCAAAGAAGCAAGAACAACGGAAGTCGTTGAAGCGCGCCCAACACCTTCTGTTCCGCCTTCGGCAGAATAACCTTTATATGAACCAACAATTCCTACTATGAACCCAAATACAAATGTTTTTGCAACACCGGGAATAAAATCTCCAAATTCAACCGAAGATACTACCGAGCTTTGAAAATATTGAAAACTCATCGGCTCTACAATAATCATTGCAATGTAAGCACCTAAGATAGCAATGATAATAACGTAGATTGTAAGAATGGGAAGTATCATTGTTGTTGCAATAACACGTGTTACAACTAAATATTTGAAAGGATTAACCGCGGAAACTTCCATCGCGTCAATTTGTTCTGTAACGCGCATCGAGCCGAGTTCTGCGCCTATACCGGAACTAACACGTCCGGCAAATATTAACGCTGTTATAACGGGTCCAAGTTCACGAACGACAGAAAGAGAAACCATTCCGGGAAGAAAATCGCCCGCGCCGAATCTTTGCATTACCGGTTGACTCTGCATAGCGAGTACAAGTCCAATTATAAATCCCGTTATGCTTACAATACCCAGAGTCTTAACTCCGAGCTCGGTCATATGTTTTTTAATCTCTGCAATTTCGTAAGGAGGCAGAAACGCCTGTTTAAGAAATTCCCAGTTGAATATGGTTAATCCCGTTAACGTTGCAAAAAAATTGTAGAGGTAATCCCCGTAGGTTAAACGTCGTCCATATCTATGTTTAGGAAGATTCATTCGAAATGTTTTTTATGATGATAACAAAATAGTAAAAGAATCGAATAGTTTGAAATAACGCCGGAAATTTTCAGTTAAATTTCAGAAAAACTCAGTCATGTTGAGTCCCGATTTTCATCGGGATAAACTCCACGAGACATGAGCGAAGCATAATCCATTTCCCGTCTCTTCTCGGAAAGACTTTGCGTTTTCACTTGAAATGACTTTGTAACTTCGCCAACATGCCGGCTCAGAATAACTCTTCCTTCGTCTAACAAGTTAAACGCATTATGCTAGGTCAAAAAATTTTCAAAGGGTTCTATAAATCCAATTCCCCTTGATGAGACTTCTTTCCTTTTTTAACCGCGGCTTTGAATGTGATATTCACGCCGGGTAATTTTGGCCGCTTATTCAGAAAATAATCTTTAAGAGTAAGAATCTGCAGACGCGGATACTTAAATCCGGGCACGTCAACAAATCCCGATCCCGCAACAGTATCAAGCATTGGTTTGGTTGGATTTTCTATTGTTAGAAAAACTCCAAGCTGGCATTTGTGTTTATCCATCGCGCCTACAAGCGCATCAATATCTTTGGATTGAATATGCGTTCCGCCTTTAACTTGAAAACCAACTTTAATTGTTTCGTTTCCTTTCTGATCAACAAGATATTGACCGACACCATCCATTCCTTTATCGGCGCCTTTAGTGCCGAACGTTGTCGAAAAAACTTCAAACTCCGTAAGCCACCAATCTTGAAACGCGTTTGGATTTTGTTTCCACAATTCCATTGCGCTCTGTTCATCTGTTGGTGTACCGCGCACTTCAAAACTGTTTAGCGATTTTCCGTACGTGTCTTTCAATCTTCTTTTGATGAGTGAAATTGCTATTGGAGAGATATCAATTCCAATCCAGTTGCGGTGAAGCGTTTCAGCGGCGTCAACGGTTGTTCCACATCCGCAGAAGCCGTCTAAAACCGTGTCTCCTTCGTTACTGCTTGCTTGAATTATTCTTTCCAATAATGCTTTTGGTTTTTGTGTTGGATAGCCGAGATATTCGTTACCAATTGTTTGAGAAATGTCAGTCCAAACATCAGGAATTTTTTCACCTTCATTATCATCGAGATACCGTTTGAAATTTGGTATTCCATTCTTTGAATAAACAATTCTACCTTGATCCTCTAATTCTTGCATTTTGTCTTTAGCATAAACCCAACATCTCGTTTTAGGAGTAGTTACTCCTTTCCATTCGTAAATCTGTCCTTTTGATGCTCTCTGAACTGGTGCAGTAAGATCACTAAGCCTATATCTTCTTCCAGTATCTTCTTCAACGAATCTGTACATATTTTCAACATATCTTTCATCAAGAGCTCTATAAACTTGATTCCAAATATCTTCGCCAAGAATTTTTACATATCGAAATATTACATCGTGAACTGCACCAAATTTCCTTTGAACATTTCCTTTTGCATTAATTCGTTGCCAAATAATTTCGTTTGCATAATTCTTTGGACCAAAGACTAAATCACAAATAGTTTTCAGATAGTGACTCATAGTCGGATCGCAGTGTAGATAAAAACTTCCTGTCGGTTTCAGAACTCTGTGCAATTCAATTAAGCGTAAACTCATCATAACTAAATAGGGAAAAGCGTGGGGCGCAACTTTTTGGTATGTGAGCAGAAGATAAAAAAGGTGTTCCGTTTTCATTGTGTTCAGTTCTACAAGAGAATCCTGAATGTTCTTCGTAGTCCATGTGTCTTCAAAGGCAATGCGCTGCGTTTGAATTTCTTTGTCGTCGAAGAAAATATTGTAATCGCGCTTACTGTTAAACGGCGGGTCAATGTAGATGAGATCAACGGATTCGTCTTTAATGCTTTCGCGCAGAACGTTAAGGCAATCGCCAAGGTAAAGTCGGTTCATAAATTTGCGTAAACTGTTTTTGGTTGATTGCAATTTAAGAAAGCGTTCAAAGAATTACGACCATTAAATTTAATTTTTATAGATTTTCCCAAGCGCCACAAAAAGCGGACTTGTAGCGAGCGTAGTAGGGCTAGTTGAAGTGTGAGCGAAGACGAGACATGAGCGAAGCATAATCCGTTTCCCGTTTCCGGGCGGAATGACTCTATTCGCTAATGATTGATGAAATTTTTGGAAATATGATAGAATTAAAATGCGTTGATGATATGATTGATCTTTGGTCTCTCATCTTTTAGATGAAGAATGGCGATTAGATCAATGCGGCATTTTTGATCTTTAATTTCATGTTCGAACAAATAAGCTTCAGCGGTTCTTCGAACCAGCTTTTGTTTCCCTTTAGAAATAGAAAGTTCCGGCGGTCCATATTCATCATTTGTCCTGTATTTTACTTCTACAAAAACTAATTCGTCTCCATCTTTGGCAATTATATCAATCTCGCCGTGACTGTAAATGTAATTCCGTTCCAATATTAGATAACCAAGCTGCTGTAAAAACTTGCAAGCGAGATCTTCACCGTAATTGCCGGTTTTGCGTTTGTTGGTATTCTGTCCGTTTGTCATTTCTAATATTCAAAACTAATCTATAATTATGCTTAGTCACTCATGCACACAGCTACTTAATGCCTAAGTTCCTAAGTCCTCTTCTTCTGCAAACAATTTTCTTAAAAAAGTTTTACGGTGAAATGGCGAGGCGCCGAATTTCTTTACAGCTTCTCTGTGAGCAAGTGTGGGATAGCCCTTGTTCTGATTCCATAAATATTCCGGAAATCTTTCGTGTGCAGTTTTCATAATTTCATCACGTGTTACTTTTGCTATTATTGATGCTGCGGCAATGGAAAATGATTTAGCGTCTCCCTTAACCACTGTTTTTGTTTTTATATCAGAGATAAAAGATTTGTTGCCGTCAATCAAAATCAAATTTGGAATTGGGGAAAGCTGCGCTGCAGCAATCTTCATTGCTTTAAGAGATGCCTGCAAAATATTTATTTCATCAATCTCTTCGTGCCCAATAATTCCAATTCCAAACGACAGACAATTTCCCAGAATCCAGTTGTAAAGTTCATCCCGTTTCTTCTCGGGAATTTTTTTTGAATCGTTGATTTCCTTATGGAAAGTTTTTTTGTCGAATATTACGGCGGCGGCTACAACCGGACCTGCAAGCGGACCGCGCCCGGCTTCGTCGCACCCGGCAATGATCTTTACTTTTGGAGAAAAAAATTTGCTGTCAAATGTTTTTAAGGAATTCATCAATAATTATAATATTAATATACTTCGTCGTGAGTGCCGATATCTATAAGTAAAACTTTATTCTCAGTCAGAAATTTGAAAATTATACGGAAATCGTAATCAACTGCAAATGCCCAACAGTCTTTAAGTATACCCGATAGTTTATGAGTTCGAAGCAGGGGATTGAAAGGATTTATTGCAAACAGTTTTAAATTCTCTTCGAATTTAGATTTCAGTTTTTTATTGGAAGCAATCTTCTTTTTATATGAACGTTTGAATCCGGAATCCCAAACGAATTCAATCATCATTCAGATCCTTCAACAATTCATCAGCGGCGCCGTTTTTTGTTTTACCGGATGCGTAATTTTCTTCAATTTCGGAAACTCTGTTGCCTATATTTTTTCTTCTTAGCTCAATTAATTGTTTCCGGGCAATCTCAAGAAAATATTCCTTATCCGTATCGTTAAGTTTCTGAAAGTTTTCCAATGCATCATCAATCGTTATATCTGCCATCTCTATACCTTTATTCTTTTTTACAATAGAAAATAATGCGAATTATAATTCAACGCAATCCGTTGTTATAAGATTGCTAATTCCGCGCCCGGCAATGA
>JAKAMS010000237.1 GCA_021812745.1 Bacteroidota bacterium
TGGGTTCAATTTTCTTACTAAAAGAGCTGCTCTTAGTATCACTCAATAAACACATTTTTTACCCCCAATCTGATTTTATACAAATAATGGTTGCTGTATTTCTATCTGAGATCATCTTGATTCAGCCGCTTAACTAAAACAACAAGTTAATTATTTCCTACACCTAGCCTTTTGCCAAACTTGTATAAAACGAGGAGAGAAAATGCGACTCTCCACGTTATTTTTTTAATGATGAATTAGTCTGCCATTAGAACGAACGGCTAATTGACTTCTAGTATCTGCCTTGTGTGAACCTTTTTCGTTAGTTTTTGAACCACCATCAATTTTAAATCTTAATACCAGCTCTTGGAGATTTACTGTTAGTCTATTTAAATCTTCTGCGGCTCGTGCAATTTGTTGCACTCCGGCTGCACTCTCCTGGATTACATTGCTGATTGCTTCAATATTTTTACTTATCTGTTCTGAAGCAGAGGATTGTTCTTCGCTTGCTGCTGCTACTTGTGTTGACATATCTACTACATCCTGTGCGCCGCTTATAATTTGTTTCAATGATTGTCCTGCTTTATCTGCCAATACTTTTCCTTTTTCTACTTCTTCTGTTCCTCTACTCATTGACTGGACAGCACCTTCTGTATCTTTCTGTATCTGTCTGATCATTGTTGCAATTTCTTTTGTGGCTTTCGTTGTTCTCTCTGCCAATTTTCTTACTTCGTCTGCTACAACCGCAAATCCTCTTCCTTGTTCTCCGGCACGCGCCGCTTCGATTGCCGCATTTAATGCCAATAAGTTTGTTTGATCTGCTATATCATCTATTACTTGAACTATCTCTCCAATCTGATCGCTGCTCTTTCCAAGTGCTTGAACTGTTTCTGCCGACATTTTTACTACTTCAGCCACACGGTTCATTCCAATAATGGTTTCCTCCACAACTTTTCCTCCTTCAATAGCAATAGCGCCGGAGTTCTTAGCTGCTTCTGCCGCGTTACCGGAGTTCTTTGTTGTTTCGAAGATTGTTTTTGTCATCTGTTCAACTGCGCTTGCTACTTCGGTTGTTTGAGAACTTTGTTCTTGAGCTCCGGCTGCCATCTCTTCGCTGCTAGATGAAATCTCATTGCTTGCGCTTGCCGTTGCCTGTACTGCTTCGGTTACGCTTATCATAATCTGTTTTATGTTGTCCACAACTTTGTTAAATCCATTGAATAGTTTACCAATTATATCTTCTTTGTTTTCAGAGACAACTTCGACTGTTAAATCGCCATCGGCAAATTTTTCCATTTCGATCAATAATTTACGGGCATGCAGATCAAGATATTTTTCGTGTTCTTTAACTTTTGTTATATCTGTTACAAATTCCGAAGCGCCAACAACCTTGCCGCTTTTATCTATTCTTGGTTTTGCAACGTACATTATTGGAATATCTTGTCCGTTTGGTCTGGCAATTGTCTCTGCCATCTGTTGTGAACGTAACTGCATAGCTTTATGAAGAGCACAATTTTCAGTTTGGCAATGATCTGTCTTGAATTGATTATAACATTTTTGACCGAGTAATGATTTTTGATCTTTACCTACAACTGCGGCTGCCATTTTATTCATATAAGTTATACTGAATTCTGTGTCAACCATCATTACCGGTGTAGGCATACTATCAAGATCTTCCACAAGCTGAGAGATGTTAAGAGACATCTTATTAAAAGATTCTGTTAACTCACCAATATCATCTTTGGAAATTATTTCGGTAAGGACATTTAATTCTCCGTTAGCTACTCTTTTAGCAGCATCACTTAACTGTTCGATAGAATGGGATAGTCTTTTGGCAATTATCAACCCGAGTCCAATTGCTGAAATGCTCATTATGACTGTTAAAATGATTACAATATTTTCTATTCTGTTAGCAAATTCACGATTTTCCGCCATTATTAATTTTGCTTCATTTGCTTGAGATGCTTCCACATTTTTAGTTAACCGGTTGCACATTTCTAAGGCATTTTGGTCCAACTTAGAAAGACTGAAGTAACTGACCGTGCCTATGATAATTGTAATTATCACTACTGAAACACTACTAATAACGATTTTTGTTTTTACTTTTAGATTATAAAACCAATTCATTTTATTCTCCCTTTCTTTTGTCTTTCGGCTGATCAAAAAATAGTTCTTCAATTTCTAAACTCATTCCTCTTCAAGCATTGTGCTTAGTTCTTTTTCATAAGTTGTTGTAAGAATTTTTTTCAAATCAATCAGAATTAAAAGCCGGTCTTCAAGTTTTCCAACCGACTTAATGAAATCTGAATCAACACCGGTTACAATTTCCGGCGGAGCTTCTGTGATGTTTACAGGGATTCTTAAAACTTCGTTCACAGAATCCACAATAAATCCGATAGTTTTATTCTCAATTTCAACTACAATAATTCTCGTATCTTTATCGTGTTCTTTTTTAGGAAGATGAAGTCTAATTCTTAAATCAATTACTGGTATAACTCTTCCTCTCAGATTGATTACGCCTTCAACAAAATCGGGAGCGTTGGGTACTTTTGTTAAGGTCGTCATTTTGTTTATCTCCTGAACATTCAGGATATCCACTCCAAACTCTTCATTACCTATTTTGAAACTGACTAACTGAAGAAGTTCAGTTGAATCGTTTTTGGTTTGAACAGAATCACCCATAATAAACTCCTTAATCGGCTAATACGTCTACTTTATAGTCCAATAATTATCGTTTACTTATAGATATTCGACTAGTATAAGAAAATGTTAATATTCAATGTTGTGAAAGGGCTGATTTTGAAGCAAGCGGGATTATCTAGGTGTGAATATTAATTTCTGTTTGGTTTACATGAAAAAATCCAAGGCGTTCTATAAATATATTAGAGCAGGATTGATACGCAAATCTTATATACTTAATCATGTTGAGACTACTGAAAAATTATAATATTTGTCTTTGCAAGCGGAGCGAAGCAAACTTAAGGTTTCATTTTCGCTTAAAAACAAGATTCTTCCGCATTTTGAATCCCGTTTATGCGGAATCCAAAGAGCGGGACTTCGGCAAAGAGCGCCTCGCAACGACACTTCATCTGAATTTTTCAGATGATTCATGCTTATAATCTTAACCCGTTGTGTGAATTAGAATCTGTAAACCGTTAAAACGGTTCTAACATTGTGCTTTGTGTTTCTAACCCCGCGATTAATCGCGGGGTTAATCAAAGGAACAATGATTTTTTTTAACTGTTTCAACAGTCTATTAAACTATATTTTTTAATTCACACAACACGTAATCTTACTCTTTTTTTACGTTTAAGATAGATGAAGATTATGATCAAGAGCAAGATTAAGACTTATATGAATCTTTTGAGTAAGGTGATTTAATTACAGAAATAATACCCCCTTATTTATAGAATTTAATTTTATTCGTCGGCTTTTCTCAGGATTCCATTAACATCCAGGAAATGATTTGGTTCGACTATTTCTTCACATATGGTAGATAGTTGAACTAGATCACTCCCAAGATTACTAAAAATTTTTTTGAAAGCATCATCGCACTTTATTATTTCATTCTGATTTATAGTTGATGATACTAATTCCTCTTTTATTCTCTGTGCCCCGTAATAGATCAGCGAAAGCGTTTTTGAATACTTATCTTTTTTTATGTGATCTTCCGGTTCGCCAAAGGTCAGTTCATTAACCAAATTAAGGAGATATAAAGAATGTTCTTCCATGTAACGCGCCAGTTCAATCAATTTATCAAATAGATCCTGAGTTATGAATAGAAGATCTTTCATAGTAATCCTTTTTTTTATTGGCTAATGGTATTCCGAATTCAAAGATTGTATGGGAATTTTCTTTACTATCAATTTTTATGTAGCCGTTATTAATCTCTACTATTTTTTTTACTATTGCAAAACCTAATCCCTCTTTAGTTTCATCCTCTTTCCCGAATTGATTAAAAGCACTGATCTTTTCAAAACCAATTGATTTTATACCAACACCGGTATCCTTTACTATTGTTTTATAAAATTTGTCGCTCGAATGCCCTATAATATTAACAATACTTCCTGCTTCTGAATATTTAATTGAATTTTCTACCAACTCATTTATAATAAATTCATAATGCTGATCGGTTATCATAACGTTATTGCTTTCGAAATGAGTTTCAAGATCGCTGGTTCTATTAAAGATGGAAGCTTTTTCCGATAACCGCGAGGTAAGAAAGTTATGATCAATCTTATATATGTTCTCCTTTGTTTTCGACCGGGTCTCCGGACTATTTTCATCCAAAAGCAAATCAACATACACCAATAGTTTTTCCACTCTTCTTAAAAGTCTGCTTCCGGAGTGGTTTATTTTATCAGCCATCTCCGATAATTCTTCTTTTGTAAGCGATTCAATATCTTTCAAAATCATCTCTGAAAAACCTAATATAGAAACCAGCGGAGTGCGTAATTCATGCTGAACTCTTTTAACTAAAGAGAATCTTAAAATTTCGCCAACGGATTGATATTTCTCTTTTTTCTTGAACCGTGAATCAATTGCAGAAAGAAGATCCGTAGATCTGTAAGGCTTTACTAGATAATCATCTGCGCCCAGTGTCATTCCAGTCCTAATATCTTGCGGTTCAACTTTGGCGGAAAGAAAAATAAATGGTATAGCGGATGTTAATGGGTTATCCTGAAGTTTTTTCAACATATCAAATCCATCCATTTTAGGCATTCTAATATCGCTTAATATAAGATCCGGTAATTTATTAAGTGCAATATTATAACCTTCATAACCATCTTCTGCGCATATAACTT
>JAKAMS010000238.1 GCA_021812745.1 Bacteroidota bacterium
TAACATTGCCATTGTCTCTTGTGTCTTTTCATAAACTTTTATGTCTTGAACAATAACTTTTGCTTCACCATTTTGAGTAATAACATAAGTTTTTTGATTTTTATTGATTTCCTCAATCATATTAGCAACATTAGCTTTTAAAAAACTGATTGATTTTACCGCTTCACTCATTCTCATATCACAGTCCTTTTTTAGACCAAATATAGTCTATCTCATTTATACTTTCAAATTATATTTTGCCATATAACGACGTTGTGCCTAAGCAGAAGCCCAACACAACTATGCTGCTTTGAAAAGCCAAACCAAATAATTTATCACAACAACCGATTCGAATTTATCTGCCTTAGGCAGAGAAGCGTGTTAGGTTATATTTATTATTTATTTAAACGCTTTTGTATTTTAAGTTTTCTGGCGAAAAATTTGGAATTATCATCAATTAATAATTTTGGTATTCTAATTCTTTTTACTCTATAAAAACCATAAGAATGAATTGGGATACCAAATAACACAAAATGTTTTTCTACAACAACTGAACCGCAAATGCTACAATATTCACCGATTTCCTTAATCGTTGTGCCAACAAAATTAATAGACCATAAATTTCCAGTAGATTGTGGTAAAGTCTCTTTAATGCACTTATCACAAAATATGTTGTTGACATCATTTTCATTCTGAACACGTTTGTTAGTTATTGAATCAACGAAATAAATCTCTCCCTCTTTCGTAGTAATTCTTTTAAGTCCCATAATAAAATTCCATTTATAGCCTAACAATTATTTATACAGAATCGGTTTTTAAACATTCCATTCCCGCACTATTCTAAAATAGGGGAGTGCCTATTTCTAATCCGTGAATAAGAATGTTATTTATCTATATAAAATTTTACTGCGAGAATTTATTTGAAACTGTAAAGGAAAAGCTATTTAAAATTTGTTTCCCCATTGTGGGTTTGCCATTGTTGTCATTTGCAACTTAAAACAAAATTGAAACTATTCAAAAGAAAATTTAAGCGGAAAATTCGGGACCATACAATCAGTACAAATTGCAGATCGAACTTCTTTACCTCATTAGCGGGAAAATAAATATTGAATCACGGTCTTTAAAATAAATGAGGTTATCTCAAAAGTAATGATACAATAAAATAATCTGCGAAAATCAATTTATTCCGCGTCATCCGCGGGCGATTATATAACAAAATATTACTTTTGAGACGGCCTCAGCATAAACTTCTTTACTTGTTTATCATTTTATTTCAAAGTTAGATTAATCGTTCCCAGATCTGTATTCTGTTTTGCGGTAACAGAAACATTAGCAATTGTTTTATCGTTATAAAGAACATTCTTTGATACTACTTTTACAGTATAAGTACCCTGAAGCAAAGCCATTAACTTAAATGCGCCCGTTGAAGCATCCGCTATTGTGCTGACAGTATCTGTTCCGCTTATAGCAAATACGGAAGATGCCGCGCTGATAGGCGCTACATTGCCGGAAATTGTTCCCGATGTTACTACCGGTACTAATCTAATAGTTGGAACCAGCATATATTGACCGTTTCCGGTTTGATGTATTGAATGATCAACATTAAAATCTAAAGTCAGCGCGTAAAGAGTTCCATCCATTATATCAAATTCGTGATTCAACTTTATCCCCGTGCTCGGTACATTTAAGTTGAATGACATACCGTTGACTACAACAGTGGATCCGGTACCAACTATTAATCTTATTTGTGTATAATGCCCGGCATCAAGCGTGGTATTGCCGAGAACGGCACTTGCACCGTTTCTTAATGTGAGCAGATCATAAGTCGCCGAATTATTATTAATTACAGTCCATCCGCTCGTTGAATCGGCTCCTGCTTTGTGAACTTCAACTCTGGTTACAACAATATTCACATGTTCAAAATCTGCCGGAGAGTCAACCATTGTCACCATTATTTGCCCCTGTCCGCTTGACGGGGATGATTGATCCGAACAGCCGAAAATGAATAGAGATATTGTGAAAAAACTAAACAGCAGCGCCGTACGCATTAAATTTCTTTTCATCTGTTTCATATTAGATACTCCTATTTTTTAATACCGATTTTTATTGACGATCTGTTTTTACAAACAGATTTTTTCATTTATTGTTTCTTTTACATTCTTCCATTAATACTGCAACAAGATGCTAATCATAAAGGGATAACTTCAATCGGACGAAAGGATGATAAAAGAACTAATACTTTTAAATCTTCGCCGAGAATTACGTTTGTCTCAACAGTCACTTTTTTAGAAAGCTTCATTTCTTCTCCTGAAATGATTAAATCTCTCTAAAAAGCTTATTTATTCCTTCTTGAAACAATATCCGTTGCATTTGTGCATATATATAACAACCTAAAAACAATATTTGATGTGCTGGAAATCATTTCTAACTCTTTGTTACCCCTTTAGAAACCATTTCTAGTGTGATAGGAATTACATTTAACCTGTTAGAAATCAATTTTGACTCATTGGAATTATTTTTATCTCTTTTGAAACCATTTTTAACCATCTGAAATTATTTTGGTGTTATTGAAAAGTGCTAAAAAGCAGTTGGAAAAGATTTACGGTTCGCCGGAAATGATCTTTGAGTTATTGGAAATGCTGTTAAACTATTTTGAAAAACAATTTGGCTGATTGTGGAAGACGTGAAACGGAAGACGTGAAACGGAAGACGGAAAACGTGAGATGGAAACCTTTCGTTTCCCGTTTTACGTTTTTACAATTTAATTCTTAATACCAGCGGAAAGATTGAAGAAGTCTGAACCGGAGAATCGTTCTCTTCATGCTGCCGTGTAACCCAATCGCCAACAAAATATCCAATTGATGCGGCAATAAAAACATCGGAAGTCCAATGATTATTCTGATAAACTCGCGATACAGCAGTTAATACAGCAGGCAGATAAGCAATTATTTTTAAGAAATCTGTTTTCGCATTTTTAGAAAGAACTGTTGAAAGTGAAAACGCAAGCGTTACATGTCCTGACGGCAGTGAATGAAAATCATCATCAAAAATTGTGAACGGATGGTAAGTTGCAGAACCCTTATTTGCAAATGGTCTTGCTCTGCCTGCAGCAAATTTAAGAAAAGTGGTAATAGCACCGGCGTAAAGAGCAGTCTGCACAATTTCGAACCCGATTTTTTTTGAAGAAGGATCGTTGGCAATTAATCCGTGTAAACCAAAAGCTCCGGCTATGATAACGGTCGGATAAACTTCGCCCCAAATTCTTCCGGCTTCAATAGGAAAGCTATTGTTATAACTTCGATCTTTCAACAACGCATCTTGTATTGGCTTATCTGCTTGCATCAATAAAATAGTTCCGGCGCTGAACAAACCAAGTTTAATCCAATCATTGCTTTCCCATTTCAACGGCTGCTTAATAAAGCGGAATGATTCATCACCGAATTGTGAAAGGTTATATTTATTCTGAGAAAAGAGAGTAGACTGGGAAAAAATTATGATTAAGAGGAGTGCAAGAAATTTATTCCGCATATAGTGTTCTTACTTTTTAGTTGATTTATAAACTATGATCTCGGCTTTTTCAACTGTAATAAGTCCGCCGCAATTAGCTTCTTCAAAAATCTTTTCAACTGTCGGAATAAACTCTTCAATTTTTTTTAGTTCATCTACAATTTCAATAACAAGCGGCAAATCCTCCGAGAGGCGTAAAATTTTTGCGCTGTGAATTCTGCTGTTCCCGCCGAAACCCATAACGCCTTTATAAACAGTAGCGCCGGCAAGATTTTGCTTGCGAGCTTCGGTTACAATCTTTTCGTAAACAGGCAGATGAGAAATTTTATCTGCTTCTCCTAAAAAAATCCTCAGCAGTTTTGCTTCACCTTCAATTTTCATAAATCACCTTGTGATTAAGTAAGCAAAATAAATTCCAAGAATAGTTAGAACTACGTTTGCCAAAATATTTAATCCTGCAAAAAGAAATTCCGCGTCTCGGATTAAATTAAATGTTTCTAACGAAAAGGAAGAAAAAGTTGTAAAGCCGCCGCAGAATCCTATTCCGATAAATAGTTTTACAGAAGGACTGATCAATTCTTTTTCATCCAGACCGAAGATCATCATGCCGAGAATAAAACTACCAATCAAATTTACGGTAAGCGTTCCCCAAGGAAAGTAGGGTGGAAATTGTTTCTGAACAAATGATGAGATCCAATAACGGAATCCGCCGCCTAAACCCGCACCTATAAATACAATCAGATATTTAATCAAAAATGCCTCATTTGTTTCCGGTAATATAGCACAAATTGATTTTTTTTATAAAAGATTTTTTTGAAATACGCGTAACTTAACAGGAAAGTGAGGAGTCTAAACAATCAGTAAATCAAATTAATTCGGAGGTAATTATGAATAGTTCTATTCAATACAATTTGCTCAAGAAGATGCTGGTCGTGATTCCATTAATTATGATTTCGGCTTCTCTTTCACTTGCGGATAATCTGAAACTGATTAGAGAGAAATCATTTCAGGTTAAAGACTGGCAGAGCGTTTATGTTAATGCAAGCGGCGCCGATGTTAAAGTGGAAAGCTGGGATAAACCTGAAGTTTATGTGAAAATATTCGCCAATAGCCGCGCAGAAAGCAAAATGAAGTTTGATATCTATCAGGAAGGAGACGTAGTAAAAGTTATAGCCAAAAAAAGAGGATCAATGTTCAGCTGGTTCGGAAATAATTTAAGTGTCCGAGTCGAAGTAATGACACCAAAGAATTTTAATCCTCACGTTGAAACATCCGGCGGCGATATTAACGTTG
>JAKAMS010000239.1 GCA_021812745.1 Bacteroidota bacterium
ATATTATAACTGCAAAATATGTTCTGTTCAATCTTGCAAAACAGAAAGATCTTTCTCTTACTTTTATGCCTAAGCCAATGTATCAGCAGCCCGGCAATGGTTTGCATTTACATCTCTATCTTACTAAAAATGGGAAGAATGCTTTCTATAAAAAAGGTGAATATGGAAATATGAATGAGCTTGGCAGATTTTTTATTGGCGGAATGTTGAAACATGGTCCCGCTCTTTCTGCAATTACAAATCCAAGCACAAATTCTTATAAAAGATTAGTCCCCGGTTTCGAAGCTCCGGTTGCATTAACTTATGGACGCGGCAATAGAGCTTCGGCTATAAGAATTCCAAAATATGTTTCTAATCCGGATGAGACACGTTTTGAATACCGTCCGCCTGACGCAACGATCAATCCGTATCTATGTTTAACCGCCATGCTTCTTGCGGGAATTGACGGCGTTGTCAATAAAATTGATCCGGTTAAAGAAGGATTCGGTCCTTACGATAAGAATTTTCTTGATGAAGAGCATAAAGAAAAGATTCATTTCCTGCCGAGAAATTTAAATGAAGCACTAGATGCTCTGCAGGCAGACAATGACTTTTTAAAAAGAGGAAATATTTTTAGTGATGAATTACTTCAACAGTGGGTTAATCTAAAAGAAGATGAGATACATGCAATAGGAACGATGCCTCACCCGTTCGAATACAAAATGTACTTCACACTTTAAAATTAATCTTAGGTTCATATTTGTATGAACAGATTTTAGAAAATTATAAAAACAAATTTCATTTGTGAAAATTCTTGTAATCAATACAAAATTTCTTGGAGATTTGATTGTCTCGACACCAGGACTAAAATCCTTAAGAGAAAAAAATCCGGATTCAGAAATTGTTCTGCTTGCAAGAAAAGGTTACGAAGATACATTAAGGAACAATCCTAATATCAACCGGATTGTTCCTTTTGATTTTGGTGTAAAGAAGAAAAATTTATTCAGCAGGATTTCCGCTGAGATAAAATTTATCAGACAAATCCGCAAAGAAAAATTTGACGTTGTTATCTCGCTGCACCCCGGAGACCGAATTGCGTTTTTAGCTTGGTTCAGCAAAGCTAAAATTAGAATTGCGCCGCGTAAACAGCCGTTTAATTTTCTGTTTAATGTACTGGTTGATGTTGAAGAAGATTCAATCAGTTATCTTAATTATTACAATAAGCTGATATCAGCACACACAAAAGAATTAATTAACGGAAGAACCGAATTTTTTTGTAAATGAACTGGATAATATTTGGGCGGAAGAATTTCTAAGTAAGAACAATACTAACAAAGGCGATTTGATTATTGGAATTCATCCGGGCGCCAGCGAACCAACTAAAATATGGTCTTCTGAAAATTTTGCCGGTTTGATTCAAAAGCTGGCTCTCATTGGCAAAACAAAAATCATTTTAATTGCAGGACCGAACGAGGAAAAAGTTGTTGATTCTATTTTCAGTAAAGCAAATAATGAAAATTTTTTTGTCTATAAATCCAAAGATGTGAACCGAACAGCCGCATTGATTAGTAAATGCAGTCTGTTTATTTCAAACGACACCGGAACGCGGCATCTATCCGTTGCTCTAAAGATACCGGTAATTGCTTTGATGCCGGATGATAACTTAAAATGCTGGAATTTTTATGATGACTCTGACAATCATTTTGTTCTAATAGGAAAAAGATTCTTCCCGGAAAAAGGAATACCATTTCTCGGCTCTATTAATGTTGATGAAGTCTTTAATAAAGTAAAAGAAGTTTTGAAAAGATGAAATTAATGCCGGTTGAAAATATTCTTATTATTAAATGGGGAGCGCTTGGCGATTTAATAATGGCGACTTCTGCAATCAAAGCTGTGCGCGATAATTATCCCAACGCTAAGATCACAATGCTTTCAAACTCTATCATGAAAGAGCTGTTCCCAGAAGGATATATTGTTGATGAATATATATTTCTTAACAGAAGCGGCAGGCATGTTAATGAATCATTTTCAAATCAGTTAAGAATGATAAGAGAATTAAGAAAAAGAAAGTTCGATCTGGTCTTCAACCTGAAATGGAAATCCGAAAGGGCAAGTGTGCTAACCTACCTCAGCGGAGGAAAGAAACGAATTGGCTATAATCAAAAATATTTTTCCTTTTGTTATACAAACCATTTTATGCATCCGGAAGGACGTTACCAGGAAGTTGACCGGAATTTAGATATTGTGAAAAGTTTTGGCATCAAAGTGAATGACGCAAATCCAGTAATTTTTATCTCCGATGAAGACAAAAAATTTGCAAATGATTTTTTCCTAAACCGTTCGCTTCAAAAGGAAAATACAATATGTATTCATCCCGGTGCAAGTAAAACTAACCGTGCATGGCTGCCGGAAAGATATGTTGAGTTGTCAAAAAAAATGATTTCCGAATTAGGCGTTAAAGTTTTAGTTACATGGGGAATGAATGAATCTGAACTTGCTAATGATATTGTAGAATCAGTCGGCAGCAATGCAATTCTTTCACCAAAAACAAAATCAATTGCAGAACTTGCGGCTGTGATTGCACATTGCAAGTTATTCATCTCAGTTTGCACCGGTCCGATGAATGTTGCAAATGCAGTCAGCACTCCTATTATTGCTTTGTTGGGTTCTACAGATCCATTGGATTGGTCGCCGGTAGGAGAAATACACCGGACAATTAAATCGCCACTTGCACTTGAACATTATACCGATGAAGATGAGCGAAAAGCGCTGGATGATATTTCTGTTCAAAGTGTTATGAATGTAGTAAAAGAGAAGTGGAACGAGTTTAGAAAACTATGATCATCATTCAACAATTTTGTAGAATTTCAAATTCATAACTTCTACAAAACTCTTTTTTGAAATGCTCAACATCTATTAAAAGGCAAAATGCTTCCACTTGGAGAAATAGCAGCATTAACAACCGCGTTTTTATGGTCGGGAACTTCCATTGCTTTTACAGAAGCTTCGATAAGAGTTGGACCAATCTACGTCAATGTAACACGTATGTTCATGGCGCTGCTTTATCTCTCTATAACTTTGTTGATAATAAACGTAAAAATTGATCTATCAATTCATCAGGTGTGGAATCTAGTCATTAGCGGTTTTGCGGGATTAGTGGTTGGAGATACTTTTTTGTTCAAAGCATATAGAAGTATTGGCGCAAGAATAAGTATGCTTATTATGGCTGCGGTTCCGCCGATTTCTGCATTGCTCGCATTCTTTTTTCTTGGTGAGCGGTTATCTTTTTACGGAATAGCTGGAATTGTTATAACTGTTTCCGGTATTGCTGCCGTAGTTTTTAAGAGGGAAGAGAAACCTGCTTCAAACTACAAAATTGATTATACAGGAATTTTTTATGCGTTGGTCGGAGCTACCGGTCAGGCAGTCGGATTGATCTTTGCTAAACATGCTTTCAATGAAGGTGAGATAAGCGGTTTCCTTGCAAGTTTTGTCCGTATCGCTTCGGCAGTAATAATAATTTATCCGATTGCATTACTAACAAGGCGGTATAAAAATCCTGTTCAAGTATTTATGAAAGACAAAAAAGCACTTCTCTTTACAGCAATCGGCTCTATTATTGGTCCTTTTCTTGGAATAACATTCAGTATGATCTCAATCTCGCATTCCAAAGTTGGAATTGCTTCTACGCTTATGGCCACTGTGCCTATTATTATGCTGCCGTTGGTTCGATATTACTACAAAGAAAAACTGTCATGGGTTTCAATTTCTGGTGCGGTTGTAGCTGTTGGCGGAATTGCAATTTTATTTTTGTCTTAGAACTTTTACCCGGAAATTATTTAGATAAGATGGCAGCGGGGAAAAAACTGTTAATTGTTTTTAGCAAATCATGAACGGAAAAAGGTTTCGGGAGTAATTTTGAATCGGGGATCTGTTTGATCCTTTCTATCGTATCCGCATCGTTATATGCCGATAAAAATAAAATTGATGGTTTATAAGAATCTAAGATTATTTTTGCTGCTTGAACTCCGTCATGTTCTCCTTGAATATTAATATCCATCATAATTAAATCCGGTTTTTTCTCTAATGAAACTTCAATTGCCTTTTTCGATGATTGGCATTTCCCCACAACAATAAAATTATTCATCTTAAGATGCATCTCAATTTCCATTGCAACAATTACTTCATCTTCTACAATTAAAATTTTCTTCCCTGCTTTATTCATCAGTTTATCCCCCGAAATTATTATTCATCAGAATTGTGAAAGCTGTTCCTGAATCCGTGCGGATTTTTAGTTCACCTTGTACCTGTTGTGCCAAGTTGCTTACCAGTTTCAATCCTAAAGATTCGCTTCTCTGTATGTCAAAATCTTTAGGCAGACCAACTCCATTATCGGATACTTCGAACAATAGCTGACCTGACTCTTTTTTTAACTTTATTCCAATAATTTTTTTCTTTTTACTCTCGGAATTAAAATCCCGGAAGGCATATTTAACCGAGTTAGTTAATAATTCGTTTAATATTAGTCCTAACGGCACCGCATCATCAATTGGCATGAAAACATCGTCTAGCTTATAGTCGAATTCAATATCGGCACTTTGACTTTTATACGTCTGATAAATAAACTCAGAGAGATTATAAATATATTCGCGGAAATTAATGCGGGATAGTTCTTTCGACTGATAAAGTTTTTCGTGAACTAATGCCATTGACTTGATTCTGTTTTGGCTTTCTTGGAATATGTAAAGGTTTTCTTCATCCTTAATTTTACATGATTGTAGAAATAACAAACTTGAA
>JAKAMS010000240.1:0-2930 GCA_021812745.1 Bacteroidota bacterium
AGAATAATGCGCCATTAAATTGGTAGAGACGGTGGACTTATCGTCTCTACTATAAATAAAATCAATCTACACCGAACCAGTCGAGACAGTTTTTGTCAATCGGCTGGTTTTCGTTTTTCAACTTGTATGAGGGAACTTCATACTGCTCGCCGAAAATTATTAATTTCTTTCTTGAGTCAATATCCATCTTAAAGCATGGACCAAGCGCTTCGGGAATGGTTCTTAAAACACCGCCAGAATTCAACGTCCGCATCATTTCAGAAAGAATCTGGTCGCCGGCATAAAATCTTATTAATGCACTTAAACTTCCATTGGAGATTATCAGCGATTCATTTATACAGCGGGATAGGAGATCGCGCATCAGATCATCCAGCGATTTTTTTTGCGAGAAATTTTTTAAAATAACATAATTAAGATTGTGCGCGAAAATTTGTCCTCGCTGATAGGGCAGCCTGGTTAAATCTCTGTCGCTCTTGTATTCATTTATCAATCTTTCGTTTTTTTCATAGCGCATTGGTGATGTGTAATATGTCTTTAGTATTGTGTTGTATTGATCAACGTATTCGTCAAGCGAAATTAATTTTGCACGAAGCAAAAGCAGATCTGCATAATAATCTGTAAAGCCCTCCTTGAACCAGTAAACCAGTTGTTCCGGATCTGCAAACTGAACTTTTTCTCCAATCCATGTATGAAATATATCATGAGAAAGAAGCCGTTTCATGCTTATATCAATTGTTCTATCAGCAGATAAAAATAAAGAGTAAACATTTGCTCTAACTATTCCGCCCTGTTCTTCTCTTCCGGAAATCGGAAGAAGATTTACAAGAAAATACTTGCTGCCGTAATCGTTCCAGAAGTTTCTTTCTTCAATTATAATATCGCGTACAAGATCGCAAAATTGATCTTCCGAAAATTTCCAATTACTCCGCATGGCTATGTAAACAACATCTTTTCCAATAAAACGCGGTATGATTTTAAAATCTCCGCCGGCAAAAACAGAATGTCTAAATTTCCACAAAGACAGTTTGAATTCTTGATATTTTTCATTTACGCCGAAGCTATTCGCCAGATTCCAGTTTGCGGGGAGATGACTCCACATGATTTTGAAACTGTATTCTGTGTTAAAATCCCAATCCGGAACAATAAAAAACGTTTCACCTGGAAAATGAAAATAGCTTTTGTTTACAATCGCCATATAGTGATTGCCTAATTCCAGACCGCCGTCTCTTGATTCCTCAAATTGATAATAAATGCGGACAGATGAACCGGGCTGATGTTTAACGATTTTGTATTCCGGCTTGTCTGTATCAAGAATGTATGAGTTGGGTGAAAGAGCTTTTAAATATTTGACTGAATTAAGGTCCGGACTGTTTGGCAAAATTATTTTTGTCTCGCCGGATTTATCTCCTTTGAATTCAAGAACAACAATTAAACGAAAGGAATTTAAATCATAAAATGGTTCAATAGAATAATTAATTTCTAAAGCCCGACTGTTGCGCTGACTTTCCCTGGATTTGTTTGATTCTTTGTTCGCGCCCGGCAAATGAACGATAGACGGACCTGCTGAAATTTTTATAAAAGAGAGAAGTAAAATTGTTGTGAAAAGAGTTGGTAAATTTTTTTTCATCAATCCGCCGGTTACACTTCAAAAACAACTGCATAATAATAAAAAGGGGGAGTGATTTGAAATACTATTTTTTTTACCAATGACAGGAATTAAAACTTAAAAGCAAGCTTAGTCTTAACGAAAAGACATTGAAAACATCAAATTATTCGCAATCTTTTTAAGATTTTACTAAGTTTAATAAGAAAACCACGAGAAGATCTTATCAAATCACATCAAAAGGAGCTGTTTCAATGAAACGCAAACTCATTTTGCTTTTTCTATTAACCGGATTTGTGCTGGTTAATGCACAAGTAAAGAAAATTGATTTCGTTCAGTACAAATTAGATAATGGATTGAACGTAATCTTACATCAAGATAATACTACTCCAATAGTAGCGGTCTCGGTACTCTATCATGTAGGAAGTAAAAACGAAGACCCTCAAAGAACAGGTTTCGCGCATTTCTTTGAACATTTGATGTTCGAGGGCTCGCCTAATATTAAACGCGGCGAATATTTTAAGATTATTGAAGCGGCAGGCGGCGCTTTGAATGCGAATACTTCTTTCGACCGGACTTATTATTTCGAAAATCTACCTTCCAACCAGCTTGAGCTTGGTTTGTACATGGAATCCGAGAGAATGATGCACTTAAAGATTGACAGCATTGGCGTTGAAACTCAACGCAAGGTTGTTAAAGAAGAGCGCAAACAAAGTCTCGATAACCGTCCCTATGGAACATTGATTGAAAAATTATTTGGCGACGCATACAAGGTTCATCCGTACAGATGGACTCCAATCGGCTCTGCTCAATATATAGATAAAGCAAAGCTGGATGAATTTATTGCGTTTTACAAAATGTATTATGTACCGCAAAATGCAACTCTAACAATTGCCGGCGATATTAATATTGCAAAAACCAAAGAGCTTGTAAAAAAATATTTTGGCGAAATTCCAAAAGGAAAAGAAGAAATTGTTCGTCCTAAAGAGGTTGAACCGGTAAAGACTGCCGAAGTGAGAGATATTGTATACGATAACGTTCCGCTTCCTCTTGTTCTTCAAGCTTTTCATATGCCGGCACAGGGAACAAGCGATTATTATGCTCTTAGTATGTTAGGCACATTACTTACCGGCGGAGAAAGTTCCAGAATGGTAAAAGAAATTAAAGACAAAGAACAAAAAGCTGTTCAGATTCAATCTATTCCTTTTCCGTTAGAAGATCCCGGATTGTTTATCGCGCTGGCAATTGCTAATAAAGGAGTTAAGCCGGAAGATTTAGAAGCATCAATGGATTCTGAAATTGATAAAGTAAAGAAAGATTTGATTAC
>JAKAMS010000240.1:3030-4768 GCA_021812745.1 Bacteroidota bacterium
GCATCGCTGTCAACTTCTTCTTCCAGCATTTATGCGTCCGGTCTTTCCAAGTACGCAGAAAAAATTATGGGGATTGTTTCGGATATTATTTTAAATCACGATTTCAAGCAGGAAGAACTTGATAAGATCAGAAAACAAACTTTATCCGGATTGGCTTATCAAAAAGAGGATCCCGATGCAATTTCAAAAAGAGTTTCCGATGCAGTGATGTATGGAAAAGAATACCCATACGGTGAATCTGAAACCGAGGAAAGCGTAAAATCAATTACTCTTGATATGTGTTCAAAATATATTGACACATACTTCAGACCGAACATTTCTTATCTCGCAATAGTTGGAGATATAAACAAAGCAAAAGCAAAATCTTTAGTAGAAAAATATCTTGGCAAATGGGAGAAAAAAGATGTTCCCAAGAATACATATACAACTCCTAAGGCGCCGGTTGTAACTAAAGTTGATCTTGTTGACCGCGCAAGTTCGGTTCAATCGGCTATCTCTGTTTGCTATCCGGTAGACTTGCCGGTTGGAAACGAAGATGTAATAAAAGCTAAGGTTGTAAATTTAATCTTAGGAGGCAGTGCAACCGGAAGATTATTTATGAACTTAAGAGAATCTAAAGCATATACTTACGGTGCATACTCAAGTTTGAACGCCGATAAACTGATTGGAAATTTCTCCGCATCAACAAAAGTTAGAAATGCGGTAACCGATAGTGCTATTACTGAAATACTGAATGAAATGAAAAAAATCAGAAATGAAAAAGTTACAGAGACAGAACTTCAGAACGCTAAAAATTTATTATCCGGAAGTTTTATACGCACTCTTGAACAACCTGCAACAGTTGCTAATTTCGCAATTAACATCGCACGGTATAATCTTCCCAAAGATTACTACAAGAATTATCTCAAAAACTTAAGCGCGGTTTCTGTTGATGATGTTCAGAACACAGCAAAAAAATATATTAAACCGAACAACGCATATATTGTTGTTGTAGGCAGCGCACAGGATGTTGCAAAAAATATTTCCAAATTCAGTGTAAGCGGAAAAATTGATTACTTAGATACATACGGTGATAAATACGATCCTAATGTAAAAAAAGTGCCGGAAGGCGTAACAGTTGAGCAGGTTCTTGATAAGTATGTAGAAGCAATTGGCGGTAAAGAGAATATTCTTAAAGTGAAAGACAAAACAACAAAGATGTCCGGCACTATGCAGGGTACGACTATTTCAATGACGCAATGTCAAAAAGCTCCTAACAAGTTTTATCAGCTTGTTGATTTTGGAGTAGGGCAGCAAACTACGGTGTTTGATGGCGAAAAAGGGAAGATGAGTGCAATGGGGCAAGAGCAGAATATTCCTCCGGAACAAGTTGAACAAATGAAACTCGGCTCGCTCTATTCAATGCTTGAATATGCAAAGAATAATATTAAGACAGAGTTAGCAGGAATGGAAGCAATTAACAATAAAGATGCTTACCGCGTTGCATTCACATTTCCATCCGGTAAAAAATCTACAAATTATTACGATGTTAATTCCGGACTGCTTGTAAGAACAGTTGACGAAGGAGCCGGCGCAACACAAACTGTTGATTTTGATGACTACCGTGATGTGCAAGGTGTAAAATATCCTTTCAAGATGAGTTTGGTTACACCTCAAGGCGCAATAGATTTAATTACTTCTTCAATTGAAGTAAATACAAATTTAGCGGACTCTCTCTTTGAGGTAAAATAATTTTCTC
>JAKAMS010000241.1 GCA_021812745.1 Bacteroidota bacterium
TGAATACATAGAAATATTTTATAATCGCAGAAGGTTACACTCAGCAATCGGGTATTGTTCACCGGTGGAATATGAAAAACTAACTTAATTATCTTAAAAAACTGTCTACCTTTTGGGGTAAAGATCATCAATCCGAAATACCCCAAACAACAGTAATTGAAGAAAAAACATTCTCTTACACGGATGATGAAATATTAACATTTCTAAGAAGTTCGTCATTTAGTGTCCTAGTCTTAATATATGCTTTCAAACTTTCTAGGGATAGGCAAAAATCTTTTAAATGGGAGGATTTAGTTAAAAATTTAATTTTAGGTGACCAATATTCTTTTGGGGCTACTGTGGTTTTATCTTCTCTGAATTTGGTCTTTTATAATATTCATAAAACTATATGGACAATCACTTGTCTAAATGAAAAGTTGAATAATCATGTTGAAAGTGAAATAAAAAGGATTGCAAAAACAAATGACGAAGAAATGAGCAAAGATCCAGAGAAAAAATTCTTGGCTAGTTGGGTAAATTCTGTAACAATTGTTGAAACATATTTTGAGTAAATGTATAACCCGCGTCTCAGCCCGTTATGTGAAAAGTCAACAGGCTAAGAAAAGTGTTTATTATAAATATGTAGTTACTAAAAGAATCAATCTGTTATAAACAGTTACCATTAGAATGGCACTGCAAAATGTCGTTCAGAGAATATAAAAAAGGCGAGGCTGTAAACTGACCGAGAACTCATTTATAGTTACTATCTAGTATAGTAAACTATTGGGACTATGTGAGCCCGTGTGAGCAGGGCTGAGACAACAGTCCTCGCCATTAAAAAGAAATTCATTTAGTATTGTTCTTTGTTTTATTGATACTTAGGCAACAAGAGCAAATTGATATTGTTCTTGTTGAATCCAAACATGTCTGATTCTTGAAAGCAGCTTTTTAGCAATTTTAATAACAACTTTCTGTTTTGACATCTGTTTAATTAGTTGAGAGTAAACAAGGGTAATAGCCGGATCTTTTCTGATGGCAGTCCAAGCAGCTTCAACAATAAGTGGGCGTAAAAATTTATTGTGACGAAAAGATATTCCTCTACTGTATTCAGTTTGACCTGAAGAGCAAAGAGAAGGAACAAGACCAACAAAAGAAGCAAGATGATCAAAACTCTTAAAACGTTTGATGTCGATAATTTCTGTAAAGAGAGACATAGCAGTAATGAAAGCGATACCAGGAACTGAGACAAGAGAATTAATGATTGGTTCGATGGATTTATTTTTAGCTTCTACTCTTAGCTGGTGAAGAACAACATTAAGATTTTCTCTACACTGTTGTAACTGAAGGAGAAGATTGATTAGCGTGAGTTGCCCAGCATTACAAGAAAGTTTTACAGAATTAAGCCAGTTTATAAAGTATCCAGACCAACGAGAATTTGTAAGATGTTCTTTAGGGATGATGATACCATAATTATATAGAAGCATTTTAATTCTATTTTTAATTCTAGTTTGTGTTTGCACAAGTTGAAAACGAAGACGCATAAGAGAACGAAGTTGTTCTGCATAAACATCAGGGATGTAGATAGGTTGAAGAGAATTGTTTTCAAATTCACGAGCTAGTTTACGGGAATCTGTTAGATCAGTTTTCACAACTTTTTCTTTGTTAGAGGAAGGAATATCAGCAGGATTAACAATGATACAATTTACACCAAGTTCTTTGAATTTTCTTAGAGGCCAAAAACCAGAAAACCCAGCTTCGTAAACTATGTTAAAGATACCATCGGGATAATGCTTAGTTAGGTAATGGTATAATTCTAATGGTGAAGGGTTCATAGAAAAAGTTTTTAGTTCAAGACCAGAGTTGCGAATTGTAACCTTCCAATTCTTAAGGTGAGTATCAAGACCAACAAAGAAAGTGTTGTTCTTAAATGATAGATTGTTCATGATAAGTCTCCTATGATGATAGTGTAAAACAAATTAATCAATGAGACTTTTCAAACATAACATCTGACCTCTTCTTCGAATCGGTCGTAGTGTGTTTTTCGGGTTTGGCTTTTCAAAGTTAGTTACTCTTAAAAATGTGAGTAGAAAACAAACTGATTATATAAATAAAGTTGCGTTGACAAAAGCTGCACTGTTGTTTTGGGCTACGGCTTAAAAACAATACCGCTAGTTGGCAAAAAATATGGTTGATAAGCCATATGTATGTATATTTAAACGGAAAAAATAGGATGTAGTTTAGGTGAAGACCGCTTCTTTTGAATGGGACGAAACTAAAAACAAGGTGAATCAAAAGAAACACAAAATTTCTTTTGAAGAAGCTCAATATGTATTCTCGGATTCAAATAGAATTATTGCTAAAGATTCAGAACATAGTGAGAGCGGGGAGAGGTTCTACTGTTTTGGTAAAATTGCAGAAAACATAGTTACTGTTCGTTTTACATATAGAAATAATAAAATCAGAATCATAGGGGCTGGATATTGGAGAAAAGGAAAACAGATATATGAAAAAGAAAATAAAATATAGTGATGAAAAAATAAGAAAAGTAGAAGTTATAAAAGACTTCTTACCAAAACCCGAAGAATTGGTTTTCAAAGAGAATACGGTTAAAATCACCCTAAATTTGAGCAAATCAAGCATTGAATTTTTTAAAGGAATTGCTCGAAAACATGGGAGCCAATATCAAAAGGTAATTAGAAATTTATTAGATAATTATACTTCTCATTACTCCGAGTAAAAATAATTGTTCTGGGCAATCCTTATCGGCAACGTCGTTATGAGCTAAAATAAGGCGCATATAATATGGAGCCACCAAAAGACCAAGATAAAATCCTCGAGTTATTTAAGCAAGGAGTTACTATTCTTGAAAACGCCGTTGCCGGTTTGAGCGACAAAGATTTAGATTATGTTCCAGCCAAAGGAGGATGGACTATAAGGCAGATAATTCATCATATCGCTGATGGCGATGATCTATGGAAAACTTGCATAAAGATTGCATTGGGGAATGAACAAGCTGAATTCACACTTCAGTGGTACTGGGCGCTCCCGCAGACAACGTGGGCGGAATGTTGGAGTTACAAGAACCGCCCGGTTGAAATATCAATAGCATTATTGAAAGCAAATAGAGATCATATAATACAATTGTTAGAATATGTAGATGACGGATGGAATAAATCTGTCCAATTTAGAAAGTCCGATGGAAAAATTGAATTGGTCCCGGTTGGTGCTGTGGTTCAAATCCAATCAGATCATGTTGTTCATCATGTTAAACGAATCTTGGAAATCCGTAAAGAGATTTCCGGCTCATAAACAAAAACACAATCCCGCCGCAAAAAAGCTGCCGGCATACATAACTTCAATTTAACATACTATCTTATAATTAGTTATTTTAGAATAATTAATTAACGGTGCACCTGTTCACGGCGGATAACAGCGGGCAAGTATAAACAAAAATTTTCAAGATGAATTAAGGCATTAAATGAAATTTCTGAAAGATAATTCAACTGCTGTGGTTATATTTTCTTTAGTTGTTCTGGTTACACTTTTTTTTAATCTTGTCCTTGATCTGCACCCGGCGCTTAATCTCTTAAAGTATCTGGAAAACAAAAAATATTATTGGACAATCCCTTCAACAGGAATATTTCTAACAGGATTATGGCTTTTAGATAGAAGTTTAAGAAGAAAAATAATTAATGAAAGAACGGAAATGTTTAATGCAACGATACGTACAATACAAGATATTCTACAAAACTCAACATCATCAATGCAATTATTAATTATGGATATGCATGATGAAGGTGTGCATGAAAGATTAATAACTAAAGCTGAGAAAAACATTGAAGAACTAAACAGAGTAATTAAAACTTTGGCTGCAATTGATCCCAAGACGATTGAATTAAAAGAAATCAACCGGGATTTATCTGTAATAAAGATGGATGAAGAATTACACAAAGGCGGACAATTATAAATTTTTGTCTGCACATGTATGTTGAATAGACTATCATTAAAATATGAACGGTTACTTCAAAATATTTTCTTTTCTTTTATTATTTGCGCCGTATGCCGCGCAATCCCAAACAAACAGAATTGGTATTGGTATTTTTTTCGGAAGCGGTCTCTCGTTAAATACAAATTATAGTTACGATATCAATGATCCCTTCTTTTTAAGACCTAATTTGAGTGTATTAATCACAAAAGATGGTAAAGAATTATTCTCTTTTTTGACTTATGAAATTGATTTGGGTTATTATTTTCTAAATAATCCTCACAATAAAATTTACGCAGCACTTGGCAGTTCATATAATTCTTTCCTTTCACAAAGTCGCGAAGGTAATGCTTCATTTATTTCGGACAGATATCCGCCTTATTATTTTTTAGGAAGAACAAGAGAAGATTGCTACGGCATCTCTTGTAAAATTGGCGGTATTGGAATTGCAAGTAGTTGGTTTAGTCTAGGATTGGAAGCAAAATATTTGTTGTTGTTTCCTAAAATTAAATATAATTATAGTCCAGAAGAATATTCCGTTATCAAAGATAATGAAACAATAAAAATGATATTATTTGGCGTTGTGATTGGTTTTTCTTTTTAAGGATTCAACAAAACCTCTTTAATCCGTCAAAGATTGGCTGGTAATTAAGTAAAACATTATTCCCCCAAGCCACATCTCAATTCTAAAACTTAATAATTCCTTAATACTGCCGTAACATTGAGTTAATACTAATTTTTCATATTAATGCAACAAAAATTGAGGTTATTATGTTCGGATTATGGTTTTCGCTAGC